>JABAZA010000035.1 GCA_018608725.1 Flavobacteriaceae bacterium | reverse complement strand
TTGACCATGACACTCCCAATACTGATATGCATATCTGCTTCACGGCGTGAACACATTCCAGAATTTGAAATGTATTTATTTAAACGAATTTCATCGGAATTGGAATTTGCCTTTAGTTTTGGTTTTGAAAGCGTTGTCTTTTTCTTTGTATAAGACGTTTCAGGCCCCTTCAATTTTGAGGGTCTAGACTTTCCTATACGTTTATCTGAGTTTTTGTTCGCTTTTGCCATGATTAATTTTTTGCAAATGTAACGCATTCATAGGCAATGTTTGTTATTTTTTTAGTTATAATAACTTTGACAGAATGAGCATTGGGTTTAATAAAATAATACTAAAAACCCCTAACAAAATAAGCAATTTTAATAGATTATGAATGTGTACGTACTGACGTTGATTTTTTGCTAGAAATACAAGAATAGTAACAATACAAAGCAAGCTCACACTCCCATAAAAGAAATAGTCCATCCTCCCTAAATCATAGCTTTTCACCAAGTATCCTGTGACTAAAATATTAACCGTAACTAAAACTACGATCATAATTTTAGCAATTTTTTCTCCGTAAACAACGGGGATTGTTTTATATTCTAAGGAAAAATCACCTTTTAAATTTTCCAAGTCTTTTACCAGTTCTCGCATCGATAAAATTAAAAACAAATAAAATCCAAAAATAAATATCAATCCACTGTAGTTTTTATAATACAGAAAGATTGCAAAAAAAGGAGTGATGGTTAAAATTGCTGAAACCAAATTCCCGATAATGGGCATTTTCTTTATTTTATGTGAATAAAACCAGATTGCAAAAATATAAATTGAAAAGAATAAAACAGATCGAAATGACACATAACTAGCAATGACAACAACAATAAAATTAATTATAAAATAGAGAATTAACTTTGTATTTTGACTTACGTATTGCTCTAAAGTTGATTTATGAGGGCGGTTGATACTGTCTTTTTCACTGTCGTAAAAATTATTAATAATATAGCCAGAAGCAATGGCGCCTACTGTTGCTAAAATCAATGCAAAAAGAGAGCGATCCAACAAAATTTGAGAGAGTGATTGCGAGGGAGGTGCCATAATAAAAATAGCTGTAATGTATTGTGCAATAACTATGAGCGCCAGATTAAAGCCTCTTACAACTACAAACATGCTAAATAATTTTAACATCATCTGTTTTTGAGCTGGCGTAAACATAATAAGGGTTTAGAAGTTATAAACGACTTCTAGTTTGTGATCGATAAGTGCTTTTTGAGCGGCCTGAAAATCTTCAGTGAACCCAAGAATATAACCGCCACCGCCAGATCCGCAAAGTTTTAAATAATAGGCATTTGATTCAATACCCGCTTTCCAAATAGAATGAAACTTCTTAGGAATCATGGGTTTAAAATGATTTAAAACGACTTTAGAAAGTTGTTTGGTATTTCTGAAAAGGGAATTAACATCTCCTTTTAAAAAATCTTCAACACAAGCATCAGTGTGTTTGATGAATTGATTTTTAAGCATTGTTCTGAAGCCTTCTTGCTTCATTTTTTCCATAAAAATACTTACCATTGGAGCAGTTTCCCCAATAATACCGCTATCTAAAAGAAAGACTGCACCTTTCCCATTGGCATTTTGAGAAGGAATTCCTGTTGCTTCAATATTGTCTTTGGAATTTATAAGAATCGGAATACTTAAATAGCTGTTTAACGGATCTAAACCTGATGATTTTCCATGAAAAAAAGATTCCATTTTCGAAAAAATAGCTTTTAGTTTTAATAACTTTTCTCGCGTAAGATTTTCTAAAACGGTGATTTTGTCTTGGGCATATTTATCATACAAGGCAGCAACCAATGCACCACTACTTCCTACCCCATACCCTTGGGGTATAGAGGAATCAAAATACATTCCAGCAGTGATGTCTTTTTCAAGCTGAACCAAATCAAACACTACTAATTCAGTATCAATATCAGAAAGATATTGATGAAATTTATTTAAATTAAGGTTCGAATCTACTGCGGATGGACTTGTGTTTTCATCCATTTTCAAAGCACCCTTATAAAAATTATAAGGAATGGAAAGTCCTTTAGAATCTTTGATGATCCCATACTCTCCAAAGAGTAAAATTTTAGAATAAAAAAGTGGTCCTTTCATTGGATTGACTTAGAGTTCAAATATACATTAATTTTTTATTGGTTGTGCACCTTGTCCTAACTTGTCTTCAATAAAATGCCCATTTTGACAATGTACTGCCAGTTCTGTTTTAATAAATTCTTGAATTTCTTTCGCTTCAGCCTCTGGAAATAACACATGAACATTGGCCCCCGCATCAAGAGTAAAACAAATATGAAGTCCTGTTTGTGCTCTAAATGCCCAAATTTTATTTATGATTTCTAAAGTATTAGGTTTCATTAATATGAAATACGGATCGCTACTCATCATCATGGCGTGTAGTGTGAGTGCTTCACTTTCTACAATGCGAATGAATGTGCTTAAATCTCCCGATTTTAAAACGGAAATTAAGGCGTCTAAATTGGAATGTGCTTGTGCAAAACGTTGCTCGGCAAAAGGATGGTTGTGCATCAAATTATGACCAACGGTACTGCTTACCTGTTTCTCTCCTTTATCAACCAAAAGAATTGTATCATGATAGTTTGTAAAATTTTGATGGACTTCATACGGGTATTTAATTCCTAATAAATCTGAGCTGCCCTCAATATTGGCATGCGTACCCCAAACAACTAAATTGCCTTCAATACTTCGGCAGGCACTTCCAGATCCCAACCGGGCTAAAAAGGAGGCTTTCTTATTGAAAAATTCTTTTGACATATCTGGGTTTAATTGCTGTTCAACTTGCATTAAACACAACGCTAAAGCACTCATCCCTGATGCCGAAGAGGCAATCCCTGAACTGTGTGGAAACGTATTTGACGTTTCTATAACAAAATGGTATGTTCGTAAAAAAGGGAGATACACTTCAATCCGATTAAAAAATTGTTCAATTTTCGGTTTAAAATCTTCCTCTAAGACGCCCTCTAAAAACACCTCAAAAGAGAACCCTTCTGAAGTCTTTTTTTCAAACTTAAGAGAGGTCGTTGTTTTACAGTTGTCTAACGTAAAACTAATGGATGGGTTGGCGGGGATTTGATGTGCTTTTTTACCCCAATACTTGACCAGAGCAATATTACTCGGAGCACTGTAAGCAGCCGCACCACGCTCTAAAAGTTGCTTATAAGGTTTTGGAATGAATTCGTTTACAATCATAAAATTGGCATGAATGACAAAGATACTAACTTCCCTTTATTTATTTATTTGTTATTTAGATAAGTGTTGTGACGCAATAAAAGCACTTGTCCAAGCATTTTGAAAATTAAAACCGCCGGTGACTGCATCTATATTTAAGACTTCTCCAGCAAAAAACAGGTTTTTAAACTGTTTGCTTTCAAAGGTTTTAAAATTGACACCCTTCAATTCCACACCACCTGCGGTGACAAATTCTTCTTTAAACGTACTTTTTCCATCCACAGTAAATACAGCTTCTGTAAGTTGACTGGCTATTTTTTGCAGTTGTTGTTTATTGACCTCAGCCCAACGAAGATCGTCAGGAATTTCTGAAGCAATCACCAATTGTTCCCACAAACGTCTTGGAAGCTCAAATTGAGATGTTTTTAAAATTGTTTTTTTTGGGAATGCTGTTTTAATTTCTAATAAACGTTCCAAACAATCTGAAAATTCTTGTTTGATAAAGTTAACTTTAATCTGAAACTTATACTCTCTTTCTGCCAATTCCAAAGCACCATAAGCGGATAGCTTTAGAATGGAAGGCGCACTCAACCCCCCATGAGTTACAAGTAACGGCCCTTCAGATTGTAACGTGCTATTCACTACTGAGATGTGGACATCTGCCGCGACTACACCTGGAATAGATTTAAGACGCGGATCTTTAATATTAAAGGTAAACAAAGAAGGAACTGGAGAAATGACTTGGTGGCCAAGCGATTCTAATAGTTTCCAAATTTTTGGATTACTACCCGTCGCAATTAACAGTTTTGGAGCGCTAAAAATTCCTTTTGTAGTATTTAATTCCCAAGTTTCATTTTCGTGTTTAATTTCTTGTACTGAGTGATTTAACAACACTTCAATATGACGTGTTTTAACTTCTTCTAAGAAGCAATCGATAATGGTTTGTGAGGAGTTTGAAACAGGAAACACACGCCCATCGTCTTCAATTTTTAAGGGGACACCGCGATCTTCAAACCATTGCATAGTATCGCCAGTCATGTAGTTGTGAAAAGGACCTCGTAACTCTTTTTCACCTCTAGGATAATTTAAGACCAATTCATCAGGTATAAATTCGGCATGGGTTACATTACAACGTCCACCTCCTGAAATTTTAACTTTAGAAAGCACGTTAGCACCTCGCTCTAAAATAGCTATTTTTAAATTTGGATTCTGAGTTGCTGTATTGATTGC
>JABAZA010000092.1 GCA_018608725.1 Flavobacteriaceae bacterium | reverse complement strand
ATTTTCATTTGCATGTTATAGTGCGACTTTCCACATATTTTATTACAAAGCAATAGGTAGTCAAACTCATAGCTATCTAAAGGCTCTTCCCCTTTAGCTTGAAGTTTTTTACTTTTATTAACTCTGATTTTATTAATGTTTCTTACTTTTTCGTAAATGTCTGGATTCAAACGCATCTCTTCTGTAGTCACTGTTGGTGTGAATGCAAATTGAGTTATCATCCCTGGAACACAATTCATTTGTGCTCTAAAGTGTGGCATATAGGCGGAGTGTAGAACATCTTGCGAGCGCATCTTGAATAGTATCGGTTGTCCTACAGGTAAGTGTAGTTCTGTGGTAATGATATCATCTTGAGCGTTTGGATCGGCTTCATCTAGACCTAAGATATTTGCGTTATCAAGGTTGATTAGTCGCACATTTGCTTTACCTAATACGTTGTCTTCTCCAGCGTAGCGTGCTTTCCAGTTAAATTGTTGTGCATAAAGCTCTATGACTATTGGATCGTCATCTTCATCAATGTTCATGATGTCTGTCCATGTGAATAAACCATACATGATAAGTCCTGCTAAAACAATAACTGGAATAACCGTCCAGATAAATTCTAGTTTATCGTTATCTGCATAAAACAATGCCTTACGTCCTTTTTCGCCTCTATATTTAAATGCGAAGTAGTGTAGCAAAAACTGTGTAATGGTCTGCACTATAAAAATAACCACCATTGAAATGATCATTAGTCGATCGATTTCAGGGCCGTGTTCAGACGCCGAATTAGAGGTTAGTGGTAAATCGCCCCACAACGCAAAAGAAACAATTGTGATTCCGTATATAAACCCTAAAAAGGCTAACATGAGGTATCCTTGCGTTCTATTATCGCTATTGTTAGCGACTTGTGTAACGTCTTTATTTACTTGTGCTAAATCAAAGATCTTAACCATTTGCCAAATTGCTATGGTGATCCCTAATAAAATTAAGATTGTTAATAAGCCAGTCATCGTTATATGTTGTCTTTTTAAATTTTAATTAATAATGAAAGTGTTCACTTTCCTTGATAAAAGGATTTCCTTTTGCTAATAATGGTGCTTTTGAAAGCGCATAAAAAACAATGAATAAGAACAATCCTAAAAACAATAGTACAGCACTAATTTCAGGAACGCCTATAAACCATCGGTCTCCTACTGTTGCCGGCATAATCATGTTGAAAACATCAATATAATGTCCGAATAAAATTATAATACCTGCCATAACTATAAACCATGGGACACGTTTGTAATCGCTGTTCATGAGTACGAGGAATGGGAAAATAAAGTTTAAAATAATCATTCCAAAGAACGGAAGGTTATAGTCTTCAATTCTAGTTACAAAATACGTTACTTCTTCAGGGATGTTTGCATACCAAATAAGCATAAATTGTGAGAACCATAGATACGTCCAGAAGACACTAATGGCAAACATAAACTTAGCTAAATCATGTAAATGACTGTCGTTTACAAATTCCATCAACCCTTTGGATTTTAAATAAATCGTTATCAATGCAATCACAGTGATTCCACTTACAAACATACTTGCAAATACATACCATCCAAATAAAGTGCTAAACCAGTGTGGGTCGACACTCATAATCCAGTCCCAAGACATGATCGATTCTGTATATATATAAAATACTAAGAATGCTGCTGAAATTCTAAAGTTCTTTTTAAAATTACTGTTGTCATTTACATCTGCTAAATCCTGTGCTAATGAGAATTTACGTGAGAAATAACGGTATAAACTCCATCCTGTGATAAAGATTAACCCTCTTACTGCAAACCATGTTTTGTCTAACCAACCTGCTTTTGCTTGAATCAGTGCATCATGTGCAACAACTTCTGGGTCCATCCATATAAAGATGTGATGATCTGCCCATAATGCGATACATAAAACAATTAACCCTCCAGGAAGCACATAATATGTAATAGCTTCCATCACTCTAAACAATACTGGTGACCAGCCTGCTTGCGCAGCATATTGAATACCGTAAAAGGCAAGTACCCCTAAGGATATCATAAAAAAGAAAAAGGCTGCTACGTATAAAGCGGCATACGGACGGTTGTGCATTTGGTGCAATACATGCTCCGCATGGGCATCGTCATGATGTGCTTCTTCGCCATGAGCATCTTCAGCATGAGCGTCGGAGTCGTGTGTGGAATGAATCATTGCAGCATGCGCTTCCGCGTCTGTTTGAACATCATGATGCGTTGGTTCTTCGCCATGAGAAGTCGCTGCTCCGTGGTGCGAATTTTCTTCTGCTAATAGTATTTTCACATCCTCTAAGGATAACCCATGAGATGCTACATAGCTTGTACCCCATCCTATTGCGCCAATGACGAACAGTGCGAGGGAAACAATTTTAAGTCTTTTTGAAAACGTGTACATATGTATATAAATGTTTTACTTTTCTTATTTTTTTAATTCTGCTCTAAGGGTTTCTACGTAAGCAGTCACTTGCCAACGCTCTTCCTCATTTAATAAATTTGCATAGGATCCCATGGTGTTTTTACCGTAATAGATAACGTGGTAAATACTGCCTTCAGTGATTGCTCTATCTGCATAACTTGGTACACCAAGTATTTTTTCTCTTTTCACTAGCATTCCTTGTCCAGCGCCTTTGTTACCGTGGCAAATACCACAATAAATTTCATAAAGCTCTTTTCCTCTTTTAGCATCTAGTTCAGCAGAAGCTATTGGAGACTCCAACTCAGAAAGTGCTAAAGCATAGCCTTCGTTTGTGTTTTCATATTCATACAAAGAATGACCTCTGGAGATCGTTCCTTCAACAGGCAATAATGCCTCTTGTGAGTTTGGAAAAACATCGTATTCACCATAAGCTTCATAGCCAATAGGTGCATACATGTTTGGAAAGTATTGGTAGTTTGGACTGTTATCATTTTGACATGAAAACACAGTGACAAAGACCAATGCTAAGACGATTATTTTTGATACACTTTTCATCATACTAATGTGCTTCTTTTTCGACGATATGAACCTCTACTGCGCCTGTTTTGGTCAGCAAGGCTTTTAATTCTTTTTCATTATCATGAACAGGGATTTCCATTAAAAAATGGTCATCGGTTGTTCTTGGATCCGGATTTTCTGCATTTTTGAATGGCCACATTCTACTTCTTAGGTAAAATGTAATCACCATTAAGTGTGCCGCAAAAAATACGGTTAACTCAAACATAATTGGCACGAATGCCGGCATGTTTTCGAGATAGCTAAAACTAGGTTTTCCTCCAATATCTTGAGGCCAGTCGTCTATCATGATGTAATTCATCATAACCGTAGCTACAATCAAACCAACACAGCCATACATAAAGGCGGCGATGGCAATTCGAGTGGGTTCTAATCCCATTGCTTTATCGAGTCCATGGACTGGAAAAGGCGTAAATATCTCTTCAATGTGATGCTTTTCGTTCTTAACAGTTTTAACTGCTGCTAACAAGACATCATCATCTGTATATAGTGCGTGAATAACTTTAGAAGATCCCATAGGCTACTCTTTTTTCTTTTTAGGTGTTTTGGCTGGTTTTGACTTAGGAGTTGTGCGTTCATCTGAACCGGTTCCTACTAAGCTTCCGCCTGCTTCTCTAATATTTTTATAACGTTGTCCAGAAGATTTTAAAATGGTTTTTACTTCTGCTTGTGCAATTACTGGGAACGTTCGTGCATATAATAAGAACAATACAAAGAAGAATCCAATGGTTCCGATGAATATTCCGATATCTACAAACGTTGGAGAGAACATTGTCCATGATGATGGTAAGTAATCTCTGTGAAGAGACGTTACAATAATCACAAAACGCTCAAACCACATTCCAATATTTACAACAATAGAGATAAAGAATGAGAACATAATACTTGTTCTGAGTCTTTTGAACCACATAAATTGCGGTGAAAATACATTACATGACATCATTGCCCAGTAGGCCCAAGCATAAGGTCCTGTTGCTCTGTTTAGGAATGCATATTGTTCGTATTCAACTCCTGAGTACCAAGCAATAAATAATTCAGTTATATACGCAACTCCAACAATAGACCCCGTAATCATAATGACGATGTTCATCAATTCGATGTGTTGAACAGTGATGTAATCTTCAAGACTACATACTTTACGCATGATAATTAATAAGGTATTTACCATAGCAAATCCAGAGAAAATTGCACCGGCCACAAAGTAAGGTGGAAAAATCGTTGTATGCCATCCAGGAATCACAGACGTGGCAAAATCAAAAGATACAATGGTGTGTACGGACAATACTAAAGGCGTTGCAAGTCCTGCAAGCACCAAAGATACTTCTTCAAAACGTTGCCAGTCTTTTGCACGTCCACTCCATCCAAAACTTAATAAGGAATAGATTTTCTTTTGGAACGGTCGTACTGCACGATCGCGAATCATTGCGAAATCTGGCAATAATCCTGTCCACCAGAATACTAGTGATACTGATAAATAGGTAGATATCGCAAATACATCCCACAATAACGGCGAATTAAAGTTGACCCATAACGATCCAAATTGGTTGGGAATTGGGAGTACCCAATAGGCTAACCAAGGTCGTCCCATGTGAATGATTGGGAACAATCCTGCCTGAATTACAGAGAAAATGGTCATGGCTTCCGCAGAACGGTTAATGGCCATACGCCATTTTTGTCTAAAAAGTAACAGTACTGCCGAGATCAAAGTTCCTGCATGTCCAATACCAACCCACCAAACGAAGTTCGTAATGTCCCAAGCCCAACCAACGGTTTTGTTAAGACCCCAAGTACCAATCCCCGTAGAGA
>JABAZA010000015.1 GCA_018608725.1 Flavobacteriaceae bacterium | reverse complement strand
TCTTCTAAATCACTCACATCGAGCCCCTCAATTTTAATAATTTCATCGCCTGCTTTCAAGCCTACTTTATCAGCCGGCAAATCCTTGTAAACCTCTACAACCACTAATTTATTTTTAGATGAGTTGATTGTTGCGCCAATTCCAACATAAGCTCTCGACTGATTAATTCGAGCCCTTTCAACGTCTTGTTCGGTCATATAGGTTGTGTAGGGATCTAATTCATTTAACATCTGTTTGACACTCTCTTGCATTAAATCAGCGGGGTTTGTTTCATCCACATAATTCATGTTAACCTCTTTAAATAGTGAGGTGAAAATATCCAGTTGTTTCGCAATTTCAAAATAATCATTTTTATAGGCTGTGGTCGCTAAAAAAACCAACGCTATAATTCCCATAAACACCCCTCTTTTTTTAAGATCAAACTTCATGTGACTCTTTTTTATTAAAACGTTTTATCAGCAACTCAAATGGTTCTTTTAATTGATCAGAGTCAGGCATTTCTTTGCCAACATACAACACCATTAAACAGTATTTTGAGTCTAATTTATCCAATACAGAATTAAGTTGTTTTTCTACAACCACCCTCAAAAGGCGTTTAATTCGGTTCCGATCTACTGCATTCTTAAACTGTTTTTTACTCACAGAGACCCCTACCATATTTTTGTCTTCTCCCTTTAAATAGACCATTCTTAAAGGAAAAGCACCCACCGAAGCTCCAGCCATGAACAACTGCTCTATTTGTTTTTTTCCTTTTAAACGCTCCATTATATTATTATATTTTAAGCTGATTATTTTCTTTGTTAATGTCTGCCGTTTCCTTGTTAACATCTATTGTAATGGATTCAATCTTTGCGGGGTTTACATCCACAGTAAAACGGTATTCAGGATACGCCCACGCCCAGTCTTCTAATAGAGTTTCATTATTTCGAAGCGGTCTTTCGCCTCGCATCATTTGTAAAGGAATGTAATATTCTTTCTTTCGCCCATCTTTCATAAGCACTTGAACCTCAACTGGCATTGGCATTAATCCAATACGCTCCAATGTAATAATTGTTTGTCCTTCTAAAGCAACAGCGTCTTTAACGCCATAATCGATTGTGTTTGTGGTTTGTGTCCAATCGGTTAAAAACCATTCTAATTCCATTCCAGATGTTTTTTCGGCACAACGCATAAAGTCATTTGGCGTAGGGTGTTTAAACGCCCAGTCGTTATAATATTTTTTTAAGGTTTCCCAAAAATTCTCTTCACCAATAATATATCGCAATTGTGCTAACACTAACGCCCCCTTGCTGTAAGTGGAAATGCTATAAGATTTGTTATATGCAAAACGGTCAGCATGGGTGCTCATAGGCTGTTCTTTTCCGCTTAGTGCGAGTTCGAAATAGCGATTGAAATGACGCTTCATAGGTTCAGAGGTTTCTACGCCAAGGATGCTATTTTCAATTAGAGTACAAGTGTATTCTGCAAAACCTTCATCGAGCCACGGGTGTTTACTTTCGTTAGACGCCATCAAAAACTGAAACCATGTATGGCCAATTTCATGAGCGGTTACACCCAACAAACCTTCAAAAGTACGTTCCCCTGTAATTAGTGTACACATGCCGTATTCCATTCCGCCGTCGCCCCCCTGAATCACCGAGTATTGATCGTAGGGATATTTACCCACGTTCTTGCTGTAGTATTGCATTATTTCACTTGCAGGGATTTGTAGGTCCTTCCAGCGTTTTTTGTATTTACGCTTTAAAGATTTTTTATATAAAAAATGCAACATTGGCCCGTCGGGAACTTGTAAGGTGTCGTGAACAAAATTAGGATCTGCAGCCCATGTAAAATCATGAACGTTTGGAGCAACAAAGTGCCATGTTAACAAGTCGGAATCATTTTTAGTTTCTTTGGTTCCATAGCCATGCCCAATTTCGTTAGGGTTTTGTAAGTACCCCGTACCACCAACAGTATAGTTTTTGTCTAGTGTTAATTTGACATCAAAATCACCCCATACGCCATGAAATTCCCTACCAATATAAGGGTCTGCATGCCAACCCTCAAAATCATATTCAGCCATCTTTGGGTACCATTGCGCCATAGAGAGTGCTACACCCTCCTGACTGTTTTTCCCAGCTCTGCGAATAACAGGCGGAACCTGCCCCTCAAATCTCATTTCAAATATTGCCGACTCCCCTGATTTGATAGGCTCGTTTAATTGAACCTCTAACACCGTTCCTGCCGTAGTATATTTTAAAGGGATCTTATTTTGGGTTAAAGAAACAACGTTTAGAAAGCCAAAATCTTCTTTTTGAAGTTTACTAATTCGATCTCCGACCCTGGTGTCTGCATCTGCAATCGTCATGGAGCGCACATCCATTTCGCTTCCGGGTTGAAACGCGTTGTAAAATAAATGATAAAAAACCCGCTCCAAATTGTCTGGAGAGTTGTTGGTATAAATTAATTTTTGTGTCCCTTCATAGTTGAATGTATTTACATCCATTTTTACGTCCATTGTGTAGTCCACATGTTGTTGCCAGTACTCAAAATTGTTCTGACTGTGAAGGGAGTTTAACCCCATTAAAAAAGCGATTATATAAGAAGTGTGTTTCATAATAGTATAATTATTTAGATAGTTTTGACGCCATTATTAATGCGTTATAAGCGTTCACGATTTTACCTGACTTAGACAACTCTGAAAAAGGAACAATTGCTCCACTTTCCAAAACAACCTTTTTATCAATAGCAATTCCTGATGTTATTAATATGTGTTTTACTTGTGCTGCACTAAGGTTTGGATATTGAGAGAATATCAACGCAGCGACGCCCGCCACTAAAGGAGCCGCCATAGAAGTGCCACTTGCAAATTCGTAATCATTCTTAGGATATGTTGAGTAAATTTGAGAGCCAGGCGCAAAAACATCTACGGTATTTTTACCGTAATTTGAATAGCCTGCAACCAAAGTAGAACCATATTTTGAACCATTTGATCCTACCTTCAAAAATGTATTTGAGACTTCAACACCATTATTTATTTGATCATTTGGGAAGTAGTTGATCTCATCGGTGTTTTCACCATCGTTTCCTGCTGCCGCCACAATTAACACATCTTTTTCTGCTGCATAGGCAATAGCATCTCTTACCCAATCACTGTGTGGGGAAAATTGTTTTCCAAAACTCATGTTAATTACTTTTGCTCCGTTATCAACGGCGTAATACACCCCCAAAGCCACATCTTTATCGTATTCATCACCGCTTGGGGTGTTGCGTATTGCCATTATTTTAACGTTGTTGGCAGCGCCGTCTATCCCAATACCGTTGTTGCGTTTTGCGGCGATTATTCCAGAAACATGGGTTCCGTGGGTGCGCCCATTTTTTGCTCTGACATCCCCGTTCCCATAGTTGCGGTCACTCAAATCATCTGGGTTATCTCCAACAACTTTTCTTCCATCAAAATCGATATTTAGATTGTAGTCTAAGCGCTCGTTAAAAGTCTTTAAACCGGATTTTAAATCTTTTATACACGCTTCGATCGTCTCAAACCCGAATCCAAACGCTTGCTTAATGACGTTGATGTGTCTAATCAGCTCAAAGTCGGGTGTAATAATTTCATTCACTTCTTCTTGGGTATAAACAGGTTTTTTTAGAAACGTTGCAACTGCAGCATCGGAGGTTGTTATCTGCTCCAAAATTTCATCGTATTGTTTTTTCATACGACTGTTGCTCTCGTATTCTTCTGAGAGTAGTTTTTTTGCTTCTAAGTAACGGGGGTTGTTTGTATCTCCACTTGCAACCAACCGCACGTATTCTAGTTGTTCTTTGTCTGCGCCGCCCAAAAAATTCCATCCATTAACATCATCTATATAACCGTTCGCGTCATCATCTTTACCGTTGTTTGGAATTTCATTAGGGTTGACCCAAATACAATGTTTAAGGTCTTCGTGATCGATGTCAATTCCAGAGTCAATAACGGCTACAATAATGGTTTTACTTTTAGGTTTTACCAGCTCTTTATAGGCTATGTGTAAACTAACGCCCGGAACCGTATCTGTTTTGAGGTCTAAGTGACTCCACTCTTTTTCTTCGATGTCCGTAAGGTTTTCTACTTTAAGAGGGACTAGGTCAATGTTTTCAATAGGAGTTGATAAGATTGCAGATTTAGATCCGCAACTAAGAAAGAAGATTAGCACTATAAAATAAGAGCTGTTCAGAAATCGATTGTGTAGGTTTTTTTTCATTTTTAGGTTAAAATAGATTATTAAAATGGTGAATATTATTGAGGCGTACCCCTTTTTCGGTGTGCTTAACGGTAATTAATTCGTTATGAGCGTCATGTTCCAAAAGTAAATAATAATTTTTATCTGCAGCCAGCTTTAAAAAACGTTCTTTCTCATCTAAAGTTAGCAAGGGTCTTGTATCGTACCCCATCACAAATGGTACAGAAATATGCCCAACAGTGGGTAACAAATCCGCCATAAAACAGATGGTTTTTCCTTTGTAGGAAATCATTGGAATCATTTGCTTGTCAGTATGTCCGTTTGCAAAAAACACATCAAACCCCAAGCTTGTGTTGTGTAATATATCTTTATGAGGAACAGGAATGTGTTTTAAGCGTCCACTCGCTTCAATAGGCATAATATTCTCTGTTAAAAAGGAAGCGCGTTCGCGTTTATTTGGGTTTGTTGCCCATTTCCAGTGGTCTTCATTACTCCAAAAAGTAGCATTTTTAAAGGCAATTTCATAAGCTGTTTTGTCCGAATTCCATTGCACACAGCCCCCACAGTGATCAAAGTGTAGGTGGGTTAAAAACACATCTGTTACATCCTCTCTACAAAACCCATG
>JABAZA010000088.1 GCA_018608725.1 Flavobacteriaceae bacterium | reverse complement strand
TGTCATCAATATTATCAGGTAAATCAAGACCTGTAATGGTTCGTGTAAAAACACCTCCAGCAATTGTATTGGAACTCGGAATGACGTCTCCTAACTGATCCGTGTAAACTTCTCGTAAAACATCTCTATGTACATAATTAGCACCTTGAGAAGACCCTGCCTGAGTTAAATGAGATTGGATTTGTAGTAGTAACTCCGTCTAATTTAAAGGTAGATTGACTGGATAAATCTGTATCTAAATTACTTATAACCGAAAATACAACTTGAGAATCAGTGTTGACTTCGGTAACAGCCGTTGATAAAGTGATGGCTGTAACTGTAGGGTCTGGATCTACAGGATTAGGAGCTGGGGAATCATCGTTACTAGAGCAACTTGAAACCAAAAATCCAAATAGGATAAGTTTTAAAAGAAAAGGGGTTTTCATAATTTTATGTTAAATTAATATTAAAAATATGTGTTTTGTTAACGCAATATTAAGAAAAAAAACAATTAAACTAGTGGATTTTAACAAATTAATGATAAGTTTGTTGAGCATAAAAAAAAATATTATGAAAAAATTTATCTGTATTTTAGTGATTAGTTTCAACTTCGCTCTTTTTGCACAAGAACAATTACCGAGCACCACTCTAAAAACACTTTCAGGGTCAAATACAACTCTCAAAGAAATTGCTGCAGTCGATGATCTCATCGTTGTTTCTCTGTGGGCTACATGGTGTGTCCCTTGTAAAAACGAATTGGATGCTGTAGCTGAAGTTTATGACGATTGGGTTTCGGAAACCGGTGTGAAGTATTATGCGGTTTCTATTGATGATTCCAGAACTGCCAAAAGGGTGAAACCAATGATCAATGGCAAAGGTTGGGAGTTTGAAATTTTATTAGACGAAAACAGTGACTTAAAACGGGCGTTTGGTGTGAGTACGGTTCCCTTCACTATTATTATTAAATCGGGTGAAATTGTTTACAAACACACTGGATATACACCAGGATATGAAGACGAACTCTACGATATGATCGTAGCGTTAAAAGGCTAGACCTTTTGTAGTTTTACATCATACAATCAAAACCGAGAGAGGTGCAATAGTACTTCTCAATTACTATTTTACTCAAAAAAATTAAAGCACATTAATAATGAATAAACTAATCCTCGCAGTCCTTGTTTTTTTTACCTCAGTAGCAGTACATTCACAAAAAATAGATGAAAAAAACAGTTTTGACAAAATAAAAGAACGCCTCAATGTTGGTTTTGAATCTAATTCACAATGGTATTTGAATGATGACAAAACTGGCGACTTTGATGAAGATGAAAAATTAAGAGCAAATAGTTATTTAAGAATCGATTATCAAATTTCAGAACGTTTTTCTAGCGGTTTTCAATTAGAAAGTTATATGCCAGAACCCTTATTGAATTACAGTAGATTGTTTGATAAAGAGATTGGCTTAGGAACATTCTATCTTAACTATAGGACTAAAAAATTAGACCTTACCCTTGGGTATTACTATGCTCAGTTTGGAAGTGGGCTTATTTTACGTGCTTGGGAGGACCGGGCTCTTGGAGCAAACAACGCTCTTAGAGGTGGTAAAATTGTTTACGACCCAACAAGTTATTTAAGATTGACAGCACTTTATGGCAAGCAACGCAAAGGGTTTGAGGTATCAGATTCCAATATTTTTGGGTTTGAAACTCAATTTGACATTGCGGATGCGCTTCAAATAGAGCGTCTGAATACCTTGCAACTTGGATTAAGTTATGTAGGAAAACAAGAAGATTACTCTAACGAAACTCCCAATCCTAATGCTACAGTTAAAATTCCTGAAATGGTGAATGCTTTTGGAGCACAGCTTGATTTAGAATATAAAAACATATACACAAATTTTGAATTCATATATAAGAGTGAAAATGCACGACTCAATAACTTCATCCCAAATATAGTGTCATTTTCAGAAAAAGCATTATTTAATGGAAATGCCATCACATGGAATATTGGATATTCTCAAAAAGGATTTGGAATTGGATCCACATTTAGAAGACTTGAAAATATGCGTTTTTTCTCAGAAAAAAGTGCTTTAAACCTTAACAACAATCCAACAAATCAGATGAGTCTAAACTACATACCTGCACTTACAAAACAACACGACTATACACTCGCTAATATTTATTTATATCAATCGCAACCAGGCTTAGTAATCGAAAATTATGAATTTCCATTAGTCAAATCTGGTGAAATTGGAGAGTCTTTAGATCTATTTTATAACATTAAAAAAGGAACTCTTTTTGGAGGAAAATATGGTACAAAACTGAGCTTAAATTGGTCGTATTGGGCAAATTTAAAATCAAACTACACCGACCCTTCTGGAACTCCTTATTTTGTTGGAGATGATTTAAATTACGAAACAGAATTATTGAATTTTGACAATAAGTTGTACTCAGAAATTAATGCAGAACTACGAAAAAAATGGACACCAAAATTAAAATCAATTTTCACCTATATTAACTTTAGTTATAATCAAGGATTTTTAGAATCTAAAGGAGCAGATAGTTTTGTAAATGCTTGGATTGGAATTGCAGAAAGCACTTATAAATTTCAAGGTGGTAAATCCGTTCGACTGGAGTTACAGCACCTCTCTACAAATGATGATGCCAGAAATTGGGCGGGTGGCACACTAGAATATTTTTTTAATTCTAAGTTTGGAGTGTATCTAAATGACTCTTATAATTATGAGGATAGTAAAAATACTGAAAACACAAAAATTCATTTCTTTAACTTAGGAGGGAGCTATACTAAGGGTTCCACACGTGTGGGGATTAATTATGGACGTCAGCGTGGAGGATTACTTTGTGTAGGAGGTGTTTGTAGACCCGTTAGTAAAAACACAGGAGTGACGCTTAATTTAGTGAGTACGTTTTAGGCGATCAACCTTTATATTTAAGCGGGAGATGCACGATTTTTTTGGTTTCAAAGAAATCTTCTTCAAAATAATCACTTAAATCATACAGAGTTGCTTTTGTATAAAGCTTAAGTTCTTCTGTTAAATCGCCCCCTTTTAGATAAAGAATGCCATTTTTAAGAGGATGTACACTTTTTTTGGCAACTCTATTTTTAATCCATCCCACAAAATCTGTCATATTGGTTACAGCACGACTAATAATAAAATCATAGTGTCCTTGAATCGACTCAGCCCGAGCATGCGTGGTGTATATATTCTCTAAACCTAAGCTCTCTGCTACTCCATTGACTACCTTTAACTTTTTATTGATACTGTCAACCAAATGAAATGTAACATCAGGAAATAAAATTGCTAACGGAACTCCAGGAAACCCACCTCCTGTACCAATATCTAAAATTTTTGCCCCAGATTTAAATTGGATTAATTTTGCGATGGCTAAAGAATGTAGTACATGACGTAAGTACAATGCTTCTATATCTTTTCGGGAAATGACATTAATCTGCGAATTCCAATCCTCATAAAGTCCTTGCAATGCTTCAAACTGCTTGAGCTGAATATCCGTAAGATGTGGGAAATATTTCTGAATTAAAAGCATGACTTGGTATGTTTTCTGCAAAAATAGCCATTAATATGTTAAATATTGTAAATTCTCTCGCTCTAAACTTTTTAATTATTTACATTTGATTAATATTTTATAAGTGATAATAAAAACAGCCCATGACAAAATCAACAATCACATTTTCGAGAAAAGATTCCGCTAAGTTTTTTAAAACTTTAAATAGTAGAGTTAATAATTATTTTAAAGAAAATAAAATTAAACGTTCAGGAAATTGGAAACTTTGGGTCAAAACCATTGTGATGTTTTCAATTTTTTTAGTGCCTTATTTTTTGATCCTCACAATAAATATACCTGGATGGCTCCAAATTTTATTTACAGTTGTGATGGGGATTGGCATGGCTGGGGTTGGCATGAATGTTATGCATGATGGAAATCATGGATCCTTTTCAAATAAATCATGGATCAATAATATTATGGGAGGAAGTATTTACATCCTTGCAGGAAATGTTTATAATTGGAAAGTTCAACACAATGTATTGCACCATACCTACACTAATATTCATGGACATGATGAAGATCTAGATGCCGGACGTATATTGCGATTCAGTAAACATGCCGAATGGAGAAGTTACCACAAATTTCAGCATATTTACTCTGTTTTGTTATATGGTTTATTAACTATCAATTGGGCTATTACCACTGATTTTTTACAGATGAAACGGTATATGAAACGTAAACTTTCTTACGGAAAATTTCCAAATCCATTCTTAAATTGGAGTACTCTCGTAATTTCTAAAGTGATTTATTTAAGTTTATGGATTGTACTTCCAATGTTGATTTTAGATATGGCTTGGTACAAAGTTTTAATAGGATTTTTTGTAATGCATTATACAGCTGGACTAATACTCAGTATTGTATTTCAATTGGCACATGTTATGGACGAGGCAGAAATGCCAATGCCAGAAACTGATGGCAGTATGAAAAACACATGGGCGATTCATCAACTTAAAACAACCGTTAACTTTTCACCAAAAAACAGATTGATAAACTGGTTCACAGGAGGATTGAACCATCAAGTAGAACATCATATTTTCCCAAATATATCACACATCCATTATGGTAAAATTGCTGAAATTGTAAAAAAAACTGCAAAAGAATTTAACTTACCCTACAACGAATTTGAAACCACAAGAAAAGCAATCATAGCCCATTTTAGATATCTAAAAGAAATGGGCACAAAACCCTTATTACAAGCATAATAATGAACCAATTACTTTCTAACAGAATTTTAAACATGGCCACGTCAGCAACCTTAGCGATGGCGGCCAAAGCAAGAGAATTAAAAGCCGAAGGCAAAGATATTATAGG
>JABAZA010000050.1:20097-32070 GCA_018608725.1 Flavobacteriaceae bacterium | reverse complement strand
CTTTGTGTAACTTTGTGTCTATGATTGCAAGTGATTTTTCATTTATCATTCCTGTTTTTAACCGTCCAGAAGAAATTCGAGAACTTCTAGAAAGCTTTTGTGCTTTAGAATCTCCTAAGACGTTTGAAATTGTTATCATTGAAGATGGTTCTACCTTAGACTCAAAACTCATTGTCGATCATTTTCAAGACCTTCTCAAAATAAGCTATTACGCCAAAGAAAACACAGGACCTGGGCATTCTAGAAACTATGGTATGGAACGTGCCAAAGGGCGTTATTTCATTGTTTTAGATTCGGACTGCATTCTACCACCTACGTATTTAGAAGCAGTAATTTCTAAACTCAACTCTCAATATGTCGATGGATTTGGAGGACCCGATGCCGCCAAAGATAGCTTTACAGAATTCCAAAAAGCAATTAATTTTTCAATGACTTCGTATATGACTACGGGAGGGATACGAGGGGGTAAAATCCCCATTGAAAATTACGAACCGCGAAGTTTTAATATGGGAATTTCTAAAGAAGCCTTTCAAGCCACAGGAGGATTTGGACGCATACATCCCGGGGAAGATCCTGATTTATCCATTCGACTTAAAGAAATGGGGTACCACTTACATCTCATCCCCGAAGCATTTGTATTCCACAAACGCCGAATTAACTTAGAAAGTTTCTATACACAAGTCAATAAATTTGGGCAAGCACGCCCAATTCTTAATAAATGGCACCCACAATCAAAACGGTTGACTTATTGGTTTCCAACGTTTTTTACTCTAGGTTTATTACTAAGCAGTGTCCTTTCTATCCTAGGGTTTCACTGGTTTTTAATTGTTTATGGTCTGTATTTTTTAGCCGCCATGATAGGAGCGTTTCGCACTTCAAATAATATTATAGTTGCTTTTTTAGTCTTTCCTGCCATTGTTATTCAGTTTTTTGGTTATGGATTTGGATTTCTCAAAGCCACCCTAAAATTAGGACTTTCTTCTAAAAATGAGACGCAATTGTTTCCCAAGTTATTTTTTAGAGCCAATGATTAAAAAAAATAACAACATAAAACCCAATAGAGTACAAGGCAAGCGATTGAATGTGTTTGTGTTGTTCTTATTTTTGTCGTTTCTAATTTCACTTCTTGTGAAGTTGTCAAATACCTACACGCAAACACTTCAGTTTGAGTTGAACCCCACACAGTTAGAGTCCAACGAAGTAATGGTCTCAAAGGAAGCAAAAACAATCAATGTAACGATTTCAGGAAAAGGGTTTGAACTCCTAAAATATTATGTAGAAGCACGGATTATTGATGTTGATTTTTCTCAGCTAAACAAAGATAAATCCCATTACATTTGGGACGAACGAAGCCAGCTCGAAAAAATAATTAATCATTTTGACTCAAAAATAGCTGTGAAATCAATCAACCCCGATACGCTTTTGTTTCAATATGACCGTCAGTTTGTTAAAAAAATTCCTGTTCAGGTTTCTGTAAATTCAAGCTTTGCATTTGGATTTGATTTGGTCGATTCATTTCAATCTGTCCCTGATTCCATTACCCTTATTGGTCCAGAATCCCTTTTAAAAACAATCTCTGAAATACAAACCAAAACCTTAGATTTAACAGATCTCAACTCCAATGTTGAGAGGGTCGTTGCTTTAGATATTCCAAATACATCCAAACAAATCACCTATTCTGAGCAAGTGGTTTCCATCAATGGCGAGGTAGATAAATTTACGGAAGGCAGCGTCAATGTACCCGTCACTATTTTGAATGTGCCTGACAAGCTCACACTTAATTTTTTCCCTAAAGAAATACCCGTCATTTTTTATGCGTCCCTAAAAGCTTATAACAGTATAGATGCCAGTCATTTTTCTGTTGAATGTGATTTTAATACCTTGACAACTGAAAACAACTATTTAAATCCGGTATTGGTAAAACAACCTTCAACAGTGAAAACAGCCAAATTAAAACCCACCGAATTTGAATATGTAATCACGCCAAAAAATGACTAAAATTGTAGGACTTACTGGGGGGATAGGCAGTGGAAAGACCACCGTAGCTCAGATGTTTAAATCTTTGGGTGTTCCAGTTTATAACTCTGATGAGGAAGCCAAATTATTGATGCAAAGCTCAGATGTTATTAAAGAGGAATTAATTCAATTGCTTGGTGAGAATTGTTATAAAAAGGGTCAATTGAACCGTTCTTTTATTGCTTCTAAAGTTTTTGAGGATGCAGTATTGTTAGAGAAAATAAACGCCATTGTACACCCAAAAGTAGCCACTCATTTTGAGCAGTGGTATTCCAAACAAAATACGCCCTACATAATCAAAGAAGTAGCGATTCTCTTTGAAACTAAATCTCAACACCTTTTTGATTTTATTATCACTGTTACAGCGCCAGAAGAAATACGCATTCAGCGGGTGATGGAGAGGGATCAAAAAACAAAAAAAGAGGTGCTGGCTATTATTGACAAACAATTGCCAGATTCGGAAAAAATAAATCAATCGAATTTTGTGATAAATAGTAGCACATTTTCAGATATTAAGAGTAATTCAATACTAATTCACAATAAAATAATGAAAATGTTAGATAATCACTAAAAATTTAACATTTGTGTTAAGTTGAGGTTAAAAGCGATTTTAACATAATTTAAAACCTTAATTTTGATTGATGAATAAAAAACTGTTTACATTATTGGTTATTCTGATGAGTTTATCTCTTATCGGAATTATTTTTGTTCAAGCCTATTATATCAATAATTCACTTGAAACAAAAGAAGAACAGTTTACCTTTAATGTAAAAAAAGCGTTGACCTATACGACCAATCAAGTTGCTACTGTCGAATATAAAAAATATGTCAACGCACTCAATAAAATAATTTCGGAAGGAAAAGAACCGGATACTACTGCCATCCGTAATATCACCGTTTACAAACAAGATAATAATACAAATCAAATTATTGTTTACAATACGGGAATTTTAGAAGAAAACTTTAAAGTACCGTCACTAATAGACCTGAACATAGACAGCTTAGGTCTGAGCAGCTTTAAAGGAAAAACGACCACTAAAATTTATGATAACAATAATTTTGGAGGCGATTTAACTTCGAACACAGAACAGTCTTTTGAAAAAGTCCTCAATATGGATAAATTACAAAAGGCTACTTTTGAAACGCAATACAAAACAGAAATTAAAAACACCCCAATTCATCAGCGTGTATCATCTGATGCAATTCGAAAATTACTAGTCAAAAAACTAAGAGAAGACAACATTGATATTGGTTTTGAGTTTGCAATTTTTCATAATGACATAGGCACCAAAATTCAATCTGAAAATTTTGACCAATCGCTGGTTCCTACCATTGGAGCTCCGATTTTTTTGGATGACAACGATGAGAGTGATTTTAAACTTTACATTAACTTTCCGGAACGCAAAAAATTCATTATTTCGTCCATTATAGGCATTACATTGTTGTCGGTATTATTTACTCTAATTATTATTATCGCATATACCAGTGCTTTGTATCAATTGATCAAACAGCGGAAAATATCACTTATGAAATCTGATTTCATTAATAATATGACACATGAGTTTAAAACTCCAATTGCCACGATTAACTTAGCATTGGATGCTATTAAAAATCCAAAAATCATCAATGATCAGGAAAAGGTAAGACGATACCTTCAAATGATAAAAGATGAAAACAAACGCATGAATGCCCAAGTTGAAAACGTCTTGCGAATTTCTCAGCTCCAAAAAAAACAACTCAATATAAGCAAAGACCGTCTAAAACTGCACGACTTAATTGAGGATGCGATTACACATGTGGAGCTTATTGTTGAGGATCGAAAAGGATATATTAAAACGCATTTTAATGCCACCCAAACGTCTATATTGGCAAATGAAACCTATTTTACAAATGTGATCGTAAACATTTTAGACAACGCCATAAAATACTCTCCCGAAGCTCCAAAAATTGATGTGATCACAGAAAATGTGGGCAACAATATTTTGTTAAGCATTAAAGATCAAGGGCAAGGGATGAATAAAGCCGTACAAAAACGTATATTTGAAGAGTTTTATAGAGAATATACAGGAAATGTACACAACGTTAAAGGGCATGGATTGGGCTTGGCAAATGTCAAACGAATTGTAGAGAATCATCAAGGAACTGTTACTGTCGATAGTGAAAAAGGCAGAGGAAGTACATTTACTATAAAATTACCACTAATAGCATAACATCATGGAAGAAAATTTAAAAAAAATATTACTAGTCGAAGATGATCCAAATTTTGGAACCGTCTTAAAAGAGTATTTATCCCTCAATGGTTATGAAGTTGTTCATGCCAAAAATGGGATGGAAGGCTTTGAGAAATTCAAAAAAACAGATTATCATTTGTGTATTTTAGATGTAATGATGCCATATAAAGATGGGTTTACACTTGCCAAAGAAATACGTGAAAAAAATACAGAAATCCCGATTATTTTTCTCACTGCCAAAGCATTGAAAGAAGATGTTTTAAAAGGTTATAAAGTAGGTGCCGATGATTACCTAAATAAGCCTTTTGACAGTGAAGTGCTTTTAATGAAAATCCAAGCGATTATTCAACGAAAAACGGTTGACACACTTGCGGATAGCAAACAATTTGAATTTACCATTGGTGATTTCAGTCTCAATTCAAAGTTAAGATTTCTAACTTTTAAAGATGAGAAGCCGGCCAAGTTGTCTCCTAAAGAAAATGAATTACTTCGGTTGTTAATTTTACATGAAGACGATTTGATGCCACGTGAAATTGCGTTAACTAAAATATGGAGAGACGATAATTACTTTACTTCTCGAAGTATGGACGTCTATATCGCCAAATTAAGAAAGTATTTGAAGTTGGATCCAAAAGTGGAAATCCTTAATATTCATGGCGAAGGCTTCCGATTGGTTGTCAACAAATAAAAGTCTAAAAACCTGTTTTTAGCTGGGTTTTTTTACATTTCTTTTGATGTGCTCTAAAATGTTTTGAACATCGGTGTCATATTCAAACCACTGTGTTTCGGAGTCTTTTTGAAACCAGGTCATCTGACGTTTGGCAAAACGACGGCTATTCTTTTTAATTTCAGAGATTGCGAAATCTAAAGTCCACTGCCCATCAAAATAATGAAACAATTCTTTATATCCCACTGTATTGAGGGCATTGAAGTCTCTGTATTTAAATACAGCTTTGGCTTCTTCTAACAACCCATTTTCAATCATAGCATCCACTCTGTTGTTAATGCGTTCATACATCAAAGGCCGTTTGGCTTTTAGGCCAATTGAAATCGTTTTAAAAGCCCGTTGTGCTTTAGGTTTTTTTAGAAAAGAGGAATAAGGCAGCCCTGTGCCTCTACAAATCTCTAGTGCCCGTATGACTCGATGAGGGTTTTTGAGTGCAATACTCTCGTAGCTTTTAGGGTCTAAACGCTTTAATTCTTGCTGAAGAACCTCCAAACCTTTCGATTCTAATTCTAAGTTGAGTTGTTCTCTTATGTCGGTTGCAATGTCTGGAAATTCGTCAAAACCTTTAAGCACTGCATTGACATACAGTCCAGAGCCACCAACCATGACCACCACAGCTTTTGATGAATGTAGTAATTCCAGTTTTTCAATGGCATCTTTTTCAAAAGCTCCTACACTATACGCCTCCTTAATTGATTTGTGATGAATGAAATGATGGGGTGCAATAGATAATTCTTCGGAGTTGGGTGCCGCAGTTCCAATTGGAATTTCTTTGTAAAACTGACGTGAATCTGCAGAAATAATTTCTGTATTAAAATGGGAAGCCAACTTTAAACTAAGGGCTGTTTTTCCGATGCCCGTAGGACCTACAATCGAAATAAGATAGTTATTCATCACTAAATTTATGACCGCATTTGTGACAGTATTTGGCATCATCTTGGTGATATGCTTCATTACAAATTTCACACGCTTGTGTGTTGTTTGGGATCAGTTTTTTTTCTGATTTGGTCATTTCAGAGCTTACAATCCCCGTGGGAACAGCGATAATTCCATACCCCAAAATCATGATTAAAGAAGCTATAAATTGTCCCAAAGCAGTCATAGGTGCAATGTCTCCATATCCAACAGTAGTCAGTGTGACAATAGCCCAATACACACTTCGCGGAATGCTTGTAAATCCGCTGTCTTGTTCACTTTCTACCAAATACATGACGGTTCCTAAAATGACACACAGTACAATTACAAACGAAAGAAATACAGCTATTTTTGGTCGACTTCGTTTCAATGCTTTTCCGAAATTAGCACTTTCACCAATGAAACGGGTGAGTTTTAAAATTCTAAATACACGCAACAAACGCAAGGCTCTTATAGCAATTAATGAATGTGTTCCTAAAACAAATAGCGAAAGGTATTTAGGAATGGTCGATAGTAAATCGATAATTCCATAAAAACTAAAGATATAAGTTCTTGGTTTTTTAACAGAAATAATCCGAAGGAGATATTCAATACTGAATAAAATTGTAATAATCCATTCAGAAATGTTTAGAATTGCTGCATATTCAGATTCAATACTTTCGACACTTTCTAGCATCACTAGCAGAATGCTTATGAGGATGACTACTAAAAGAATAACATCAAATAGTTTTCCTGAAGAGGTGTCCGCTTCATAAATAATATCATGAATTTTTTTTCTCCAATTTCCAGAATGATTTGATTTTGACATATCTCAAAAGTACTAAAAAAGATTAATCTTCAAGTTTAATTATTTTTAATCTTTTGTGGCGTCGCATAAAACTTTGAATGATATGTTGCGCATCTTTATTGTGTTCCATTGGGGTTAAGATCGATTTGAGCACCGCAGTTGTGTGAATTTGAAAATTTAAATTAAAATAGGCATAGCCTCTAAAAACGCCATTTTCTATCAAAACGGCACTGCGTTCATCTACGGCACGACCATAGTCGATCAGAATCATATTTTGATCTTTAAATGTGTGAGATTCAATTACATTTAAAACTCTTTTATTGTAGGTCTCTTTCGGCTCTTCTGAAATACAAGCTCCAGCACAACTTTTAATATCGTACCCAAAACAGGAGTTTGCTGTTTTATAGAGGCCACAAAGTTTTTGGCACAATTGATTTTTGTCAACGATTTTGTTCATAAAACTCTTTCCACTTTCATGATTCGAAAACGTTGTGATTGGTTTTTGGTTGCCTTTTATTTTTTCAATTTTCAAATTGATGTATCCCTCAGCATTCCTAAAACTAAATAAACCATGGGTAAAAATTGTACGACGAAGTGCACGATTTAATTTGGGTTTGTTGCGTTTGATTTCTTCACTTTCCTTGAGAAGAGCTACCAATTCACTGCCCGTTTCGTCATAAGTTACCGTAGCAACTTCGAGTTGGATTTTTTTTGATTTGGGTGTTTGACCAGTGAAGTGCTGGTTGATGCGACTTTTAATGTTTTTACTTTTGCCAATGTATATGATTTCTCCATCGGCCTTATGAATATAATAAACGCCTGTAACTGAGGGAAGTTTAGAGATAATATCGATTAGTTTTGGTTCCATTTGATGTTTTGGATCCAAACGAATTGACTCCTTGATAATTGTTTTCTCTACATCCTTGTCAAGAAGCATCTTAAAAAGCTTAACGGTTGCTGTCGCATCTCCTGCAGCGCGGTGTCTGTCACTCACAGGAATCCCTAAAGATCTAACAAGTTTCCCTAAACTGTAGGAGGGAAGGTCAGGAATTAATTTTTTAGAAAGTTCGACAGTACATAAATTTTCGCGTTCAAAATCAAATCCAAGTCGTCTAAACTCCGTTGTTAAAATTCGATAATCAAACTGAGCATTATGAGCGACCAGAATACAATCTTCAGTAATTTCTACAATGCGTTTGGCAACTTCGTAAAACTTGGGTGCAGAGCGCAACATTTTGCTATTGATTCCTGTAAGATTCACCACAAACGGTTGGATGTCGCGTTCGGGGTTGACTAGGCTGATAAATTGATCTACAATTTTATGACCGTCAAATTTATAGATGGCAATTTCAGTAATACCTTCTTCATTAAATTTTCCTCCGGTGGTTTCTATGTCTAAGACTGCGTAGATAGTACTGTTTTAAATGGCATAATTTCTGGCTCCAAAGATACTACTTCCTAAACGAACCATAGTACTTCCGCACTCAATAGCTAAAGGATAGTCGCCACTCATTCCCATAGAAATAATTTCGAGCGATGGATTTGTGTTTTTTAAGCTATCAAACGTGTTTTTTAATGTTGTAAATTCTTCTCTGATTTGAGCAGTATCTTCCGTAAAACTAGCCATTCCCATCAAACCTACAATTGCTATGTTTTTTAAAGTTTTAAAATGATCCGAAGCCAACAGTGTATGTGCAGCTTCCGCAGTCATTCCAAATTTGGTATCTTCCTGCGCAATTTTTATTTGTAAGAGACAATTGATGATACGCTGGTGTTTTTCGGCTTGTTTATTAATTTCATTGAGTAATTTTTCGGAGTCCACCCCATGAATTAAATCCACAAATGAAGCCATATACTTAACTTTATTTCGCTGTACATTTCCAATCATATGCCACTGAATATCTTTGGGCATTTGTTGGTGCTTATCGACCATTTCTTGAATTTTATTCTCTCCAAAAATACGTTGACCAGATGAATAGGCTTCCATTAAGTCATTTACAGGTTTTGTTTTAGAAACCGCAACCAAGGTCACGTGACTCGGAAGTTGTGATTGAATTTTAGTTAAATTTGACTTTATAGGCATACTTAAAACTCGTATATAGTGATTCCACTTCTTAATTTTGGATAAATGTAGGTGCTTTTTGGGGGCATGACAGCATTCGAATCCGCAATATCCATTAATTCTCTGACTTCTATAGGGAACAGTCCAAATCCTACCCTGTGATTTCCGCAATCCACCTTAGCTTTAATTTGCTCTAAACTATCAGCTCCATAGATATACCCAATACGAGAGTTTGTACGAACATTTGTAATTCCTAATATGGGTTCTAGGAGATGTGTTTGTAAAATATGGGCGTCAAGTTGATCGATAGCAGATTGATTTTTTTGTTTTGTTGCACGTAAAGATAAGGAATAAAATATGCCTTCTAAATACATGGAAATTTCATGTCGTTTGGAGCTTTTGTAAGGTTCATTACCTTTATTTTCGATCTCAAAATCAACACTAATTTTTTCCAAAAAAGCTTTGCTGCTTAAGCCGTTTAAGTCAGTAATTACTCTGTTGTAATCACATATTTTGAGTTGGCTTTCTGGAATTAAATAGCTTAAAAAATAATTATAAGAAGCATCAGTTGTTGTGAGTTCTTCAGATTTTAGTTCGCGTGCTAAAAGTGCTGAAGATGCGGAACGGTGATGTCCATCAGCGATGTAAAGCACAGAAACGTTTTGAAATGCGTTATGAATACGCTGAACCGTTTCTTGATCATCAACACACCAAAGTTTATGGGTTTCATTTTCAGTTGTCCATGAATTAAACTCTGAAGCCTTTTTTTTAGCATTTTGAATGCTATTTTCCACAGTTAAATCGTCTTTATAAGTGAGCAATACCGGCGCCGCATTGAACCGAACTGTTTTTAAATAATTTTTAAAAGTAGTTTCACGTTTTGCAATTGTAGCTTCGTGTTTTTTGATGATTTGAGCCTCATAATCCTCCACACTAGCCGTTGCAATGACCCCGCAAAACAAGTGACCGTTGGCTTGTATGGTTTCATAAATATAATAGGAGGGAATAGCATCCTTAATTAATATGTTTGAGGTTTTAAACGCTTCATATCGTTTTTTCACTAATTCATACCGCTTTGATTTCTCAGATGAAAAAGAGGGGTCTTTTTTGATGTTTATAATGCTCAAAAAAGAAGTAGGGTTTTCTTTTAATTCTTTATTTAGTTCGATCTTAGAATATGTTTTGTAAGATCTGGAACTAAAATTTCTAGCGTCTTTTTTTGTAGGACGAACCGCTTGAAAAGGATTGATTTTTGCCATTGATTTTCAGGAATAAATTTGGAATGAATTTGGAACGAATTTAAGAAAATTGAGCAGCAACAGTAACGGCTTTCCGTTCTTTTGAATAATCGT
Source organism: Flavobacteriaceae bacterium (assembly GCA_018608725.1). Taxonomy (GTDB): domain Bacteria; phylum Bacteroidota; class Bacteroidia; order Flavobacteriales; family Flavobacteriaceae; genus Hel1-33-131. Next base: position 21,980 of record JABAZA010000050.1, on the reverse strand, counting down.
AAAAACCTTCTCCGGATTTGACGCCATACTTTCCAGCACGTACCATATTTACTAAAAGTGGGTTTGGAGCATATTTAGGGTTTTTAAAACCTTCATGCATCACTTCCATAATTGACAAACAAACATCGAGTCCGATAAAATCGGCCAACTCCAGAGGTCCCATAGGATGACTCATTCCAAGTTTCATAATCGTATCAATTTCTTTAACTCCCGCAACTCCCGTAAATAACGTTTCGATAGCTTCATTAATCATGGGCATTAAAATCCGATTGGCTACAAACCCAGGGTAATCATTCACAATAACTGGGGTTTTTTCAATTTTAGTTGTCAGATTTATAATGAATTCTTCAACTTCTTTGGAAGTGCTATAACCCGTAATAATTTCCACTAATTTCATGATTGGAACAGGGTTCATAAAATGCATTCCAATGACACGATCTGGTCTGGAGGTTTGTGCAGCGATTTGCGTAATGGATATAGACGAGGTATTTGTGGCCAGTATGGTGTCTTCTGGACATGCCTGGTCTAATTGCTTGAATATTTTAAGTTTCAAATCCACATTTTCCGTAGCGGCTTCTACAACCAGACTTGCATATTCAACACCTTCTGTAATACTTGTAAAGGTTGAAATATTGGCTAATGTTTCAGTTTTTTTAGTTTCGTCTATTTTATCTTTAGCGACTAAGCGGTCTAAATTTTTAGTAATTGTTGCAATCGCTTTAGTAAGCGCTGTTTCATTGAGATCTATTAATTGAACTTTAAAACCTGCTTGTGCAAAGGTATGAGTGATTCCATTTCCCATAGTTCCGGCTCCAATAACTGCAATATTTTTCATCTGTCTCTATTTTTTAAGTACTAAAAACAATTTATAATTTGATATGCAACTCTAAGTGCTTCCGTTCCATCTCTAAGAGTTACAACTGGTTTTGTGTTTTCATTAATGGCGTCAGCAAAACTTTCTAGTTCGTCTAAAATGGCATTATTAGGTTCGATTTCTGGGTTTTCAAAATAGATTTGTTTTTTAATTCCTTCAGCATTTTGTAATATCATATCAAAATCTCCGGGTGTTTCTGGAGCATCTTTCATTTTTACCACTTCTACTTGTTTTTCTAAAAAGTCAATACTGATGTAAGCATCTTTTTGGAAAAAGCGGCTTTTACGCATATTCTTCATAGAAATACGACTTGCTGTTAGGTTGGCAACACATCCATTTTCAAACTCAATACGTGCATTGGCAATATCAGGAGTTTCACTGATTACAGATACACCACTAGCCGTAATGTTTTTGACGGGTGATTTTACAACACTTAATATAATATCAATATCATGTATCATTAAATCTAACACAACAGGAACATCGGTTCCACGGGGATTAAATTCGGCCAATCGGTGTGTTTCAATAAACATAGGGGATTGAATATCGTTTTTAACGGCTTTAAATGCGGGGTTAAAACGTTCTACATGTCCAACCTGACCTCTGAGGTTGTTTTCAGAAACCAACAAACGAATTTGTTCGGCTTCTTCAACAGTATTGGTGATTGGTTTTTCAATAAAAATATGTTTGCCTTTGGTGATGGCTTTGATGGCACATGTAAAATGAGAAAGCGTAGGGGTTACAATGTCAACCACATCTACAGCATCTATAAGTGCTTCTAAGGAATTGAAAAAGGTGTAGCCAAATTCGCTTTCTACTTTTTGTCCGTTAGAGGCATCAGGATCATAAAACCCTACAAGTTCATATTTTTCAGATTGCTGAAGTAGTTTAAGATGTATTTTTCCTAGATGTCCAGCACCTAAGACGCCTGCTTTTAGCTTCATAATATGATTTTTTTGTAAAACTATGATTTTTTTATCCCATTTCGAATATCCTAACAAAATTTTAT
>JABAZA010000050.1:0-19997 GCA_018608725.1 Flavobacteriaceae bacterium | reverse complement strand
TTTTGTAAAACTATGATTTTTTTATCCCATTTCGAATATCCTAACAAAATTTTATTATAAATCAGTCGACTAACTAGATTATTAATGAATGTTAAATGTTTTTTTGGGGTTCACTCGGTACTGATTTTATATTGTTTCCACTATTTATTAAAATAATTAATGTTTACGAATATTTAATTCAAAAATCTCATATTAATTTGAAATACTCTCCTGTTTATTCTATCTTTACTTTTATTAATAACAATCTTCTTATTTCAGAAATTAAACTTCATTGAAAGATACGTTTAGGCATAAAGGACTTCGTCAGCAATTGGTAAATACCTTGGTTGATAAAGGAATTAAAAATCAAGCAGTCCTCGGTGCTATTGGTTCTATTCCACGCCATTTATTCATAGACTCTAGCTTTTTAGACCATGCCTATCAAGATAAGGCCTTTCCAATTGGAGCCAATCAAACCATTTCACAGCCTTATACCGTTGCATTTCAATCGGAATTGTTAGAAGTTAAATCTGGTGATAAAATCCTTGAAATTGGAACTGGAAGTGGATATCAAACAGCGGTTTTATGTGTGTTGGGAGCCCATGTATATAGTATTGAGCGCCAGTTGGAATTATTTAAAAAAACCAGTCAATTTTTACCAAAAATAGGCTATGTAGCAAAACGCTTAATTTTTGGAGACGGTTATAAAGGACTGAAAGAAGAAGCGCCTTTTGACAGCATAATTGTCACTGCTGGTGCACCTTTTGTTCCTAAACCCTTGCTCGCTCAACTAAAAGTAGGAGGGCGGTTGGTTATTCCTGTTGGGGATGAAGACCAAATAATGACACTCTATATTCGGAAAGGTCCCAAGGAATTTGAAAAACATGAATTAGGAAACTTTAAGTTTGTACCTCTTTTAGAAAATAAAAACTAGAGGCTAATTCCAAATAAAATGCCGTCATTCACAAATCCAGAGTGGTAGGATCGCACATAATCAACTCTTAAAAAACGGTATTTTTTCCAGCCAATATTATTCACACCCACACTGAATTCGTTATAAGGTATTTGATTGTCTGATGTAAACCCATTAACTCCTAAAATTAAGTTGTAATTCAGTTTATTTATAAAGGGTATTTTACCTAATATATACCCTTTAAAATCATGTTCTAGGTGGTATTCTAAATAATTTTCGGAGGTGCTAAAATCATAATACCCAACATTTTTAAAACTTGACATATAAGAACCATCAAGGTTTACATGGGTTTGATTTCCATTGATGTGCTTCGCATCCATAAACGCCAGAGATGCGCCCCCAAAAAACGTACCACTCAAGAGTTTATAGCTAAAATCTCCTTTATTTTCAAGACTAAAATTTTGTGAAAGATCGATACTCAAATGCTCGTAATTGTAGTTGGAATTAGTAGCTCCAAATCCTTTTTCGAAACTAAAATTTAGTTTCGGATATTTTGGGTTCGTTATGTTGATTTTACTTCCTGGGTAGCTGAGGTATTTTTGTCCGAATCGGAACGCTCCTTTGAACTTAAATTTAAGAATATTATGATTTTCAAAGGGGGTGGACTCAAAATTTAAAGGCTCTAATGGATTGTTACTCGTATAGGATTTGTCATCGGAATTAATGAATGTATCATCCGTGTTATTAAAGAGTCCTCTGCGGTTTTCAAAACTCAGTGCCGTCCCAAATCGAAATCCATTAAAAAGCTCCTGTCCATAATTTAGTTTGATGAACCGATTTTCAAATAACTTCATATAATTTTCCTCAAAAAGCAAGCTGCTCAAATCATTCATTAATCTCGATATAGGTTCTTGATCGTTAAATTGCTGTACTTTTATACCCGCACTAAATCCGACATTCAAGTCGTTGATATTGTTAAACTTATATTTAAAACCTACCGTTCCTCTAAGTTTTTGGGTTTCAAAACTATAATTTAGCTGATTTTCAAGCGACAGGTATTTTTTATATTCATCATAGCGTTTCGTATAATTGATATCTAAATTAGAGTTGTATCCCTGGACCGTATTAAAGTTCAACCCACTCAATGGACTGCTGATGCTAAATACTTTATTTTCAAAAGAGTTTTCGTAAGAATATCCCGATATTAAGTTTCCAAGTTTAAATTTATTTTGACTTGCATCAAGAGAATCGAGGTATGTTTTTGATTTATATAAAATTTGAATACTATCTTTTTTAATGTAATCTTTAAATTCTTCCGAAGTTAATGGGACAGGTCTGAGGGTATTCCAATAGGTTGAATCTTTTTTGTTTGCTTCGGGCTCAAAGGCTAAAATTTCATTCGAAAATACTGATTTCTCAAAATCTGGATTCAATTTATACTTGGAATAATTGGCTACAAAACTACCATTCCCTTTAAACCCTAAAAACCCAAATTTAAAACTAATTGTTTGGGAGCGTAGGACCCAATAGTCACTTTCGTCGTCGTAGGAAGCGTTTTGTTTAAAAGTAATCACATCTACAGCAGGCGATTGAATCTGCTCCCCAGTGACGCTAAGTTCGAGCCCATAAAGCCCCCACTGATCTTCTGCAATATAGACAACCCCCGAAAATACACGGTCGTTTTCACGTCTTGGAATCAATTTAATTTTATTAATCAACCGTCCTCCATTATCATAAAAAATTCCCTCCAGTTTGTAGGTGTAATAATTAAACGCATAATCGGCAATTGGTGACACAATATCAGAATTCAGATTAATAGTGTTGTTATAAAAATTAAAATCGACATCACTAGCGTTGTTGAAACTAAACCCATTGGAATCACCACTCACTTTTGAGGCTATAATTTTTTCTGAAAGCTTATCTGGTTTTTCATAATTTAGTTTTGAAACGGTTTCAGATAAATACAAAATCCCCGAACGTGTCGAGTCTAGCACACCGTCCAAATCGCCTACTTCTTGTCCTAGGAATTTTTCAGGCACATCTTTGAGTCGGATAATTCCTTTGGAATAAAAATCGGCGGAATAGGAATTGATTTTTTCTAATTGTGCTTTTCGTGCGGCAATCGCAGAACGTATGATTCGATTGGCAGGATTTTCTTTGGATGATATCACAACTTCATTTAAGGAGATGTTTTCTTCTAATAAAGTGATGTCTAAAGTATAAGGAGCTGTTTTAATTTCAATAGTTTTGATTTGTGTTTTAAACCCTAAAATCTGAAAGACAATAGTGTATTTTCCAGGGTTTGGCACTGCTAATTCGTAACGGCCTTGCTCATTTGAGGTAGTTCCTGTATAGGAATTTTCAATGTAAACATTAACAAATGGAATGGGTTGGTTGTCAAGATCTGTGATAGTGCCTTTGAGTTGGGCAGAAACGGACAAGGAACAAAAAAATAATACAAATAAATAACGCATATTTTCGATTGTGGATTTATAATTTAATACGTTTGATCTTGATTGGTTTCAAAAAGTATTCCATTTTTAAAACTTGTAAATTTTGAGACCTGTAAAATGGCCTACTTAAAATTCTTTTTCACTCGATCTAAATCGCGTTTATTATCACGATCTTTGATGGTCTCACGTTTATCAAAAAGTTTTTTACCCTTTGCAAGGGCGATTTTTAGTTTTGCAAATCCTTTCTCATTGATGAAAAGTTTTAGAGGGACAATTGTCAATCCCGTATTTTTCACCTCTTTTTCAAGCTTTTTGAGTTCTTTCTTATTGAGTAATAACTTCCGTTGAGCCTTGGGAGCATGGTTGTAATGATTCCCAAAACCATATTCTTGAATGGTCATATTAATTACAAAAAGTTCACCTCTTAAATTAAACTCACAAAAACTTTCAGTAATGGAAGCCTTACTCTCCCGAATCGATTTGATTTCAGTCCCAGTTAATACAATACCGGCCGTGTACGTATCTAAAAGTTCATACGTAAAGCGGGCTTTTTTATTTAATATATTAACAGATTTTTTCATCAGTGGTCAAAACTAAGCAAAATTTCAATCGATTGCTAAAACGCATCTACAATTTATGAGTACTTTAAGAGACGTTTTTTATAAACAACTAGTTATTATTTATAGTCTATAAACAAAAAAAGCAATGCAATTCTAAAATATAGAGTTTGCATTGCTTTTTAATAAACCAACCAACACTTATAAGACGACTTTAAGTGTAATTTGTTACACAGTATTTGAAATTAAATCTGTTTGATTCCTAAATACAATCTGATCTTCAAAAACATCCAGTAAAATGATACTGTCTTTTGTAATTGTACCTGCCAAAAGCTCTTTGCTTAAAGCGTTCAAAACTTCTTTTTGAATGATGCGTTTTACGGGACGTGCACCATACTCAGGTTGGTAACCTTTTTTGGCTAAATAGTAGATTGCATCTTCGGTTGTGTCAAAAGTAATACCTTGTTTTTTAATGAGTGTAGCCACCTTTTTTAGTTGTAAACTCACAATCGCCTCAATATCTTTATTTGTCAAGGGGCTGAACAAGACAGTGTCATCGATTCGATTTAAAAACTCGGGTCTCACCACCTTTTTTAACAGTCCTAAAACCTCCTCTTTAGCAGCTTCCAAAGCAATATCAACATCTGGAATCGTATCAAATTTTTCTTGAATTAGCTCACTTCCAAGATTAGAAGTCATGATAATAATACTATTCTTAAAATCCGCAATACGGCCCTTATTGTCTGTCAATCGGCCCTCGTCCAGAACTTGTAATAATATATTAAATGTATCTGGATGTGCTTTTTCAATTTCATCCAATAAAACTACCGAATACGGTTTTCGTCGCACTGCTTCTGTTAATTGACCTCCTTCTTCATAACCTACATACCCCGGAGGTGCTCCTACCAAACGACTCACAGCATGACGTTCTTGATATTCACTCATATCAATTCGTGTGAGTGCATCTTCATCATCAAACAAATACGCTGCTAATGTTTTTGCGAGTTCTGTTTTTCCCACCCCCGTAGTGCCTAAAAATAAAAATGTACCAATCGGTTTGTGCGGGTTTTGTAGGCCCGTTCTATTTCGGCGAACGGCATCACTGACTGCTGTGACAGCCTCATTTTGTCCAACCACGCGTTTGTGGAGTACTTTTTCTAGTTTTAAAAGTTTTTCACGCTCAGATTGAATCATTTTTGTGACTGGAATCCCAGTCCATTTTGCGACTACTTCAGCAATATCTTCAAAAGTGACTTCCTCTTTTATTAAAGCAGTTTGTTGATTTTTAGCCAACTCTTTTTGAAGGCTTTGCAACTCTGTTTCAGCGTCTTTTATTTTTCCGTAACGAATTTCAGCTACCTTCCCGTAATCGCCATCACGTTCAGCTCTTTCAGCTTCATTTTTAAAATTCTCGATATCAGATTTTGTAGTTTGAATTGTTTCTACAAGCTCTTTTTCACTTCGCCATTTCGCCTCTAAACTGTTACGGTCTTCTTTGATATTTGCCAAGTCTGCTCGAAGTGATTTAAGTTTTGATTCATCCTTTTCGCGTTTAATAGCTTCAATCTCTATTTCTAATTGCATGACTTTTCGATCCAGTACATCTAATTCTTCGGGTTTAGAGTTGATTTCCATTCGTAGTTTTGAGGCAGCTTCATCCATTAAATCAATGGCTTTGTCGGGTAAAAAACGATTACTAATGTAGCGGGTAGAAAGCTCGACCGCCCCAATAATAGCCTCGTCCTTAATTCGTACTTTATGATGGGTCTCATACTTCTCTTTGATACCTCGAAGAATTGAAATAGCACTTTCAGTATCGGGTTCATTAACCACCACTTTTTGAAATCGTCTTTCAAGAGCTTTGTCTTTTTCAAAGTACTTTTGGTACTCATCTAGGGTTGTTGCACCAATTGCTCGCAGTTCGCCACGAGCCAAAGCAGGTTTTAAAATATTAGCTGCATCCATAGCACCTTCTCCGCCTCCTGCACCTACCAAAGTATGTATCTCATCAATGAAAAGCACAATATCGCCTTCACTTTCGGTTACTTCTTTGATAACCGCTTTTAAACGTTCTTCAAACTCTCCTTTATATTTTGCTCCCGCGATTAAGGCTCCCATGTCGAGTGCAAAAATCTCTTTGTCTTTTAGGTTTTCTGGAATATCACCGGCAATAATTCTGTGTGCTAATCCTTCAGCAATTGCGGTTTTTCCAGTCCCAGGTTCACCTACCAAAATAGGATTGTTTTTGGTACGTCTGGAGAGGATTTGAAGAATCCGCCTAATTTCTTCATCGCGTCCTATAACAGGATCTAAGCGATTGTCTTTAGCCATTTGGTTAAGGTTTTTGGCATATTTATTCAGCGAATTATAAGTATCTTCTTGGTTTTTAGATTGTACAGAATTCCCTTTTCTTAAACTTGCAATTGAAGCTTTAAGGTCTTTTTCAGAAACTCCTTGATCTTTTAGGATCTGTGAGATTTTACTTTTGGAATTAAAAATCGCTAAAAACAAATCTTCTATTGCTACAAATTCACCTCCCGATTTTTTAGCAAGAATAGCGGCTTCGTTGAGTGATTTCATTGCATCCCGTGAAAGCATGATATCACCTCCACTAACTTTAGGAAAAGATTCGAGTTCTTTCTCTAAAATTTGTAATAAGAGATCTGTGTTTAGATTTATTTTTTTGAAAAGAAACGGCAATACGTTTTGATCTACTTCGTAAATCGCTTTGAATAGATGTTCGTTTTCAATTTGTTGATGCCCGTAGCTTTGCGCAATTTGTTGTGCATGTTGTAGGGCTTCTTGTGTTTTTATCGTATAATTGTCAAAGTTCATAATGGGTTTTTTTGTTAGTTGATTTTCAATAACCTTACCATTTTTTTACAATGTCAAAATGACATTATTAAACCTAATCAACTGACTTTTAGTCAGTTTGCTGTAAAAATTTTATTTCATACTATGGGGATTTTCAATTCACTATTCAACTCTGAAACACAAGAGTCAAACTGGCCGGGTCAACAACTTGAATCTGCAGATCAATTAGAAGTCATTATAAGTTCCTCTTTTAAAACTCCTCAATTAATATTTAAGCATTCGACACGTTGTAGCATCAGTCGTTTTGTGCTCGCAGATTTTATAGCACATTTCGGATATTCATCAAATGAATTTGGAGCGTATTATTTAGATCTATTGAGCTATCGTGAAATTTCTAACGCTATTGCTCAACAGTTTGAAGTGCAACACCAATCGCCACAAGTGATTCTTATCAAAAATGGTAAAGCAATTGCGCACGCTTCTCACGAAGGAATTAATGAATTACAATTAAGCAAATTTTTGTAAGTTTCTAAATCCCCAGTTCTTTATAAGATTAAATTGATTTTATAAACGAAGTGAATCCTCTTAAATAATTAAAAAATTACCAATTATTTGCATATTTATTAAGGATTGTTCAAATTTGATACTGACAAATACGAATAAATGCATATTATAAGTTCAAAACCCTTAAGCTTATCAAGACTTAAAACCCTTATATTAGAAGGTTCATCCATTGAACTTTCGGATGAATTGATCCAAAAAATTCAAAACTGTCGCGATTATTTAGATCAAAAAATCGAGGCATCTTCCGACCCTATTTATGGAATCAATACTGGATTTGGAGCGTTATGTGATGTGCGTATTCACTCTGAAAACCTTACAAAATTACAAGAAAATTTAGTCCGTTCTCATGCATGTGGCACTGGCGAGCTTGTTCCAAAACCCATCATAAAACTGATGCTTTTGTTAAAGATTAAATCCTTGAGTTATGGACATAGTGGTATTCAGTTAGAGACCGTGAAACGTTTGATTGATTTTTATAACAACGATATTTTACCTGTTATATACACCCAAGGATCTTTGGGAGCTTCAGGTGATCTTGCTCCTCTGGCACATTTGGCATTGCCACTTATTGGCGAAGGGAAGGTATGGTATAAAGGAGTTCAGACCCCTGCTTCTGAGGTTTTAAATCGCTTTGATTGGACGCCAATCACACTGCAATCAAAAGAAGGTTTGGCGTTGTTAAACGGCACACAATTTATGACTGCCTACGGCGTACATTCGTTATTAAAATCGTTTAAACTATCATACATTGCAGACCTTGTCGGTGCACTATCATTAGACGCTTATAATGGACGAATTGAACCATTTGACCCCTTGGTACATTTGGTACGTCCTCACAATGGACAGATTAAAACAGCCAATCGAATTTTAGGTTTTTTAGAAGGTAGCGAGTTAATGAAGCAACCAAAAAAACATGTTCAGGATCCCTATTCGTTTCGATGTATGCCACAAGTTCATGGGGCCACAAAAGATACCTTGATGTTTGTAAGAAATACGTTTATAACCGAAATAAATGCAGTGACTGATAATCCTAATATCTTCACTAAAGATGATAAAATTATTTCTGGCGGAAATTTTCATGGTCAACCTTTAGCGTTTGGGTTTGATTTTTTAAAAATAGCCATGGCAGAATTGGGAAATATTTCTGAACGAAGAACCTATCAATTGGTTTCTGGTTTGCGAGAGTTGCCCTCTTTTTTGGTTGAAAAATCGGGATTAAACTCAGGGTTTATGATTCCACAATATACAGCCGCAAGTATTGTAAGTGCCAATAAACAATTGGCAACACCTGCCAGTGTTGATTCTATAGTATCTTCTAACGGACAAGAAGATCACGTTAGTATGGGGGCTAATGCAGCTACTCAAACCTATAGAGTGTTAGAAAATGTAGAACGAATTTTAGCAATTGAATTACTCAATGCTTCGCAGGCATTATTTTTTAGAAATCAAAAAACATCTCCATTTCTAACGGCCATACTGTCTAGTTTTAGATCTGAAATCCCAAAAGTGATTGAAGATCGAGTGCTTCATAACGATATAGAAAAAGCCATTAAGTTTATTCAAACACTCGAATTGGAAAACGAGGTGTTATTTGACTAAATTAAAAACCCACCTGCCTACGGCCCACCTAGGCCCACCTACGGCGGGCACGGGGGTCTGGTATAAACGTTTGTTAGGATTTTTTCGCTGTTTTGGGCGACGTTATTTTGATGTCTAGCTTAGTTTCATCCTTACCAACATCAAGACTGATGGTGTCTCCTTCATGAGCATTGGATTTAATGATTTCCTCGGCAAGTGCATCTTCAACATATTTTTGAATGGCACGTTTTAAGGGTCGTGCGCCGTATTGTTTGTCAAATCCTTTTTCGGCAATAAAACTTTTTGCTTTCTTGCTTAGTTTTAGGGTATATCCGAGTTCTGAAATACGCTTTAATAGTTTTTCAAGTTCGATGTCAATAATTAGATTGATATCTTCTTGCTCTAAGTTATTGAAAACAACCACATCATCAATTCTGTTTAGGAATTCAGGAGCAAAAGCTTTTTTGAGTGCATTTTCAATAACAGAACGTGCATTGGAACTTTCTTGAGATTTTTGAGCGGCGGTTCCAAACCCAACTCCAGAACCAAAATCTTTCAACTTTCGAGCTCCAATATTTGAAGTCATTATAATGATTGTATTGCTAAAGTCAATTCTTCGGCCCAAACTATCCGTTAGAAATCCATCGTCAAGCACTTGAAGGAGCATATTAAATACATCTGGATGTGCTTTTTCAATTTCATCTAGTAAAACGACTGCATAGGGTTTACGACGGATTTTTTCGGTGAGTTGTCCGCCTTCTTCATATCCTACATATCCAGGAGGTGCTCCAACCAATCTTGAAATGGCGAATTTTTCCATATATTCACTCATATCAATTCGTATCAAGGCATCTTGACTGTCAAATAATTCTTTAGCTAGTACCTTAGCAAGCTGTGTTTTACCAACGCCAGTTTGTCCTAAAAATATAAATGAACCAATGGGCTTATTAGGATCTTTAAGTCCAGCACGGTTTCTCTGAATCGCTTTCACCACCTTTGAAACTGCTTCGTCTTGCCCAATTACTTTTCCGTTTATAAGCTCTGGGAGTTTTGATAATTTATTACTTTCCTTTTGAGCAATACGGTTTACAGGAATACTGGTCATCATAGAAACGACTTCAGCAACATTCACTTCATTTACTACAATGCGATTTAATTTAGATTCAGCCTCCCATTTTTCTTGTGCTTCTTTAAGACTTTTCTCCAAACGTTTTTCGTCATCTCTTAGTTTGGCAGCTTCTTCATATTTCTGTTTTTTAACGACAGAATTTTTAGTTGCTTTTACTTCTTCAAGTTGAGATTCTAATTCCACAATTTGCTCGGGAACATCAATATTTGTGATATGAACTCTAGACCCTGCTTCGTCCAAGGCATCAATAGCTTTGTCTGGTAAAAAACGATCGGTCATGTAACGATTGGTCAATTTAACACATGCTTCAATAGCTTCCTCAGTGTATTCTACATTGTGATGATCTTCATATTTGTTTTTAATGTTGTTTAATATTTCGATCGTTTCAGAAACCGATGTTGGTTCTACGACTACCTTTTGAAAACGACGTTCAAGAGCACCATCTTTTTCAATATGTTGTCTGTATTCATCAAGGGTAGTGGCTCCAACACATTGCAGTTCGCCACGTGCTAATGCGGGTTTGAACATATTAGAAGCATCCAAGCTTCCTGTGGCACCACCGGCACCTACAATGGTGTGTATTTCATCGATAAATAAAATGATGTCGTCATTTTTTTCCAATTCATTCATTACCGCTTTCATGCGTTCTTCAAACTGACCTCGGTATTTAGTCCCGGCTACAATGCTGGCCAAATCTAAAGTAACCACACGTTTATTGAATAAAATTCGAGAGACATTTCGTTTTATGATTCGAATGGCCAAGCCCTCGGCAATGGCAGATTTACCTACACCAGGCTCACCAATCAATAATGGATTATTTTTTTTGCGACGACTTAAAATTTGAGAGACACGCTGAATTTCTTTTTCACGTCCTACAACAGGGTCTAACTTCCCTTGCTCTGCCATGGCAGTAAGATCTCTGCCAAAGTTGTCTAGAACAGGAGTTTTAGATTTCTTGTTTCCTTTTTGCCCACTGCTTTGACTTAAAGAAGGGTTTTTATTTTCGTCTTTAGACATGCCTTCACTTGGAAAAGAGGTTGCTTTTGGAGTTTCTGTGTAGTCATCATCGTTCGTAATCATAAATTTAAATTGCTCTTTAACACTATCGTAGTCCACTTTTAGCTTGTTTAATAGTTTTGTTGTAGGGTCGTTTTCATTTCTCAGAACACATAAAAGTAAATGTGCTGTATTTATAGATTTACTTTGAAAAAGTTTAGCTTCTAAAAACGTTGTTTTTAAAGCGCGTTCCGCTTGACGTGTCAAGTGCAGATTTTTTTTCTCGTCTGAGGTAATTATAATATTGGGGTTGGAAGGGCTCAGGATTTCAACTTTACGACGCAAATGACTTAGATCAACGTCTAAAGCGTTTAAAATATCGATTGCCTTGCCATTGCCATCTCTTAAAAGCCCAAGCATGAGGTGCTCAGTTCCAATAAAATCATGACCTAAACGTAATGCTTCTTCTTTACTAAAAGAAATTACATCTTTAACTCTGGGGGAAAAATTATCATCCATAAATATTCTTTGGTTAAAATTACAAATTCAAAGGCATTAAATCAAAAACTATACCTTTTTATTTTTAATTTATACAAATGATAGTAAAAACTAATTAAAATCAAAATTTTTAAACCTCTATTTATTAACCATTTTGCACCTTAAAATTGTTGATAAATTTGATAGAAAAAAGTCGCTAAAACTCACTTAGTAATAGTTTGAAAAGTATTATATTAGCTAGGTTATTTAATAAACAAAAATATAGCGAAAAATGATAGAAGGTGAAAAGTTAATTCCCATTAATATTGAAGATGAAATGAAGTCAGCTTACATCGATTATTCGATGTCTGTAATAGTGTCAAGAGCACTTCCTGATGTTAGGGATGGTTTAAAACCTGTGCATCGCCGGGTATTGTTTGGAATGCATGAACTTGGTGTTCGATCCAATACGGCACACAAAAAATCGGCAAGAATTGTTGGGGAAGTTTTAGGTAAGTATCACCCTCACGGAGATACCTCTGTTTATGATGCCATGGTTCGTATGGCTCAAGAATGGAGTTTACGTTATATGTTGGTTGATGGACAAGGAAATTTTGGGTCGATTGATGGTGACAGTCCGGCAGCAATGCGTTATACAGAAGCCAGAATGCGAAAAATATCGGAAGATATGCTTGCAGATATCGATAAGGAAACAGTTGATCATAAGTTAAATTTTGACGATACCCTTCAAGAGCCTACTGTGTTACCAACTCGAATCCCAGGTTTATTGGTAAACGGTGCTTCAGGAATCGCTGTGGGTATGGCAACCAATATGCCGCCGCATAACTTGTCGGAAGTAGTGGATGGAATTACGGCATATATAGATAATACAGACATTGAGATTGACGAGTTAATTACACATGTCAAAGCACCTGATTTTCCAACAGGAGGAATTATTTATGGCTATGATGGTGTAAGAGAAGCCTTTAAAACGGGCCGTGGTCGTGTGGTGATACGTGGAAAGGCAAACATCGAGGAAGTTAATGGACGTGAGTGCATCATTATTACTGAAATTCCATATCAAGTCAATAAAGCAGACATGATTAAGAAAACTGCGGATTTGGTAAATGATAAAAAAATGGAAGGGATTTCGACAATTCGTGATGAATCGGATCGAAACGGAATGCGTATTGTGTATGTTCTTAAAAGAGATGCCATTCCTAACATTGTTTTAAATAAACTTTATAAATACACAGCACTTCAGTCTTCTTTTAGTGTGAATAATATTGCGTTGGTAAATGGACGCCCAGAGATGTTGAATTTAAAAGATATGATTCATCACTTTGTAGAGCACCGTCATGAGGTAGTTGTTCGTCGAACAACCTACGAACTTAGAAAAGCTGAAGAACGTGCTCATATATTAGAAGGACTGATCATAGCATCAGATAATATCGATGAGGTTATTGCCATTATTAGAGGTTCTTCTAATGCCGATCAAGCCCGTGAAAAATTAATCGAACGTTTTAAATTAAGTGAGATACAATCCAAAGCGATTGTAGAAATGCGTTTAAGACAATTAACAGGTTTAGAACAAGATAAATTACGTGGTGAGTACGATGCTATCATGAAAACAATTGAGGAATTAAAAGACATTCTTGATAAGAAAGAACGTCGTATGCTAATCATCAAAGAAGAACTTGCAGTTGTAAAAGATAAGTATGGTGATGAGCGTCGTTCGATGATCGAATATGCAGGAGGTGATTTGTCTATAGAAGATATGATTCCTAACGAGCAAGTTGTGATCACAATTTCGCATGCAGGCTACATCAAACGTACGTCACTTACAGAATATAGAACTCAAAATAGAGGAGGAGTAGGGCAAAAAGCATCTACGACTCGTAATGAAGACTTCTTAGAACACTTATTTGTAGGAACAAACCACCAGTATATGTTATTTTTCACTCAAAAAGGAAAATGTTTCTGGATGCGAGTTTATGAAATACCTGAAGGAGCTAAAACTTCTAAAGGACGTGCGATTCAAAACTTAATTAACATAGAACAAGACGATAAAGTCAAAGCGTTTATTTGTACTCAAGATTTAAAAGATGAAGAATACATCAATTCTCATTATGTAATCATGTCCACCAAAAAAGGACAGGTTAAGAAAACATCTTTAGAACAATATTCTAGACCAAGAACCAATGGAATTAATGCCATCACAATTAAAGAAGAAGATGAATTACTAGAAGCAAAACTAACCACAGGCGAAAGTCAAGTTATGTTGGCATTGAAATCTGGGAAGGCCATTCGATTTGAAGAAGCTAAAACTCGTCCAATGGGTCGTGGTGCTTCAGGAGTTCGAGGAATTACACTCGCACATGAATCGGATGAGGTTATCGGAATGATTGCTGTGGATGATATGGAAAGTAATATATTAGTTGTATCTGAAAACGGCTATGGTAAACGATCAAGTTTGGAAGATTATAGAATCACAAATCGAGGTGGAAAGGGTGTTAAAACCATTTCAATTACAGAAAAAACTGGAAATTTAGTGTCCATTAAAAATGTAACCGATGAAGATGATTTAATGATTATTAATAAATCAGGCGTAGCAATTCGATTGGCTGTAGAAGATTTAAGAGTAATGGGACGTGCAACACAAGGAGTTCGTTTGATTAACCTTAAAGGAAATGATTCTATCGCTGCCGTTGCAAAAGTAATGCGTGAAGACGAAGAAGACATCGAAGCAATTGAAGGTATAGCAGAAGAAGGTGTTGAAGAGACCAAGGCTGCTGAAACAGATGGTGGAATAATTAATTCTCAAGAAGAAGAATAACGAATAACACTAATTATATAAACTTAAATACGATGAAAAAATATTTTGTATTGGCGATCGCACTAACCCTAGGATTTTCTGTTGTTGCTCAAAAAAAAGAATTAAAAACAGCAGATAAAGAGCTAGATAAGGGGAATTTTGAAAAAGCAGCTGTGGCACTTGATGCTGCTGAAGCCCTTTTAGGTTCTATGGACGATAAATATAAAAGTCAATATTACCTACTAAGAAGTGTTTTTTACCTTAATAACGGGGAGCCAGATTTTAATACCATCAAAAAATCTATGGAGGCGTTAAAATTGGCAACTGCACCAGCACAGGAGCAAGGAGTAAAAAATCAAATCCAAAACTTAAAAGCACACCTGGTTAATAAAGGGACTTCTCTTTTGCAATCAGAGGATTACAAAACCTCTTCAGATTATTTTGAATCTGCCTATAAGTTAGTCCCAAACGATACGGTTTATTTGTTTTATGCCGCTTCCACTGCTGTAAATGCTAAATTGTATGACCGCTCTCTAGCGATGTATGAAGAGTTGAGAAGCCTGGGGTACACCGGGGTAGAACAAAATTATCTTGCGACAAACAAAGAAACACAAGTTGAAGAATTATTTGGAAGTAAGGTTTTAAGAGACCTTTCGGTTAAATCTAAATCACACATCAACCCCAGAGATGAAACGACCAAGTCTAAGTTTCCAGAAATAATTAAAAATATCGCACTTATTTATGTTCAAAATGGTGAGAATGAAAAAGCACTTCAAGCCATGGCTGTTGCGAGAGCAGAATCTCCCGATGATTTGAATTTATTATTGACTGAAGCCAATGTTTATTACACAATGGGTGATACTCCAAAGTTTAAAGAATTGCTTGAAGTTGCGATACAAAAAGATCCGATGAACCCTGAATTACAATATAATTTAGGAGTTATTTCTTCCGAAACAGATGATTATGAAGGTTCTAAAAAATATTATTTAAAAGCAATCGAACTTAAACCAGACTATATCAATGCCTACATAAATTTATCGGCCTTAATTTTGGGACAAGAAGAATCAATTCTTGACGAAATGAATTCGTTAGGATCCTCTGCAGCAGACGACCGTAAATATGATGAATTAAAAGCGAAACGCAACCAGTTATATCTAGATGCAATTCCTTATTTGGAAAATGCATTTGGTATAGACCCAAGTAATTACCAAGCTGCTAGAACCTTAGCAAATATATATAGTGCTGTGGGGGATTCCGATAAATACAAAGAATATAAAGCGATTTCGGATACATTAGAACCGAAATAAAAGCATTTAGTTTTATTACTTTAAAAGTCATTCAATTTGAATGGCTTTTTTTATGAGATAATTTTTTTGATAACTCTTAGTTTGTGAGAATGTGTTTTGGTATCGATATTATAAATACCGCTTTGATCCAGACGATCTATACGAACCTTTCCGTGTGCATGAATGATATGGTGGTCTTTCATAATAATACCCACATGGATAATATCCCCCTCATTGTTGTCAAAAAATGCTAAATCACCGGGTTCACTTTCTTCTATAAAACTAAGAGCATCCCCTTGAGAGGCTTGCTGAGAAGCATCTCTTAAAATTTTGAAACCATTTAGTTTATAAACCATCTGAACAAATCCAGAACAGTCAATTCCAAAAGGGGTTTTACCTCCCCATAAATAAGGCGTGTTGAGGTATAAAATAGCAGTTTCTACAAGTTTAGATTTATCCTTAGATCCAACTGATTTTTCCCCATCAAATGTGTGCTTTAAATAGTTAAGACCGTTAAGTGACGACCCTAATAATATAGGGTGTAATTGTTGGTGTTGATTGGTAATAAAATCAACCAAATCAGTGGTCATTAGAGGGTCCGACTTGTGAAGTTCTTTATATTCCAATTCGTCGATAAATTGAAACTGTTTGTTATCGATCCAACCTTCATATTTATCAAACCCCAATCGGATACGACTCCATGATTTTCGGTGTTCTAAAACTTTAAAATAATCGCCATAAAGTACTTGCGAAATTAATTCGCTCGTATCAGAAGCTTCCGATCTTAAGGCAACAACACTCAAATAGCAAAGGCCGTATTGCATATTTTATATAGTTCGTTCTAGGATAATTGCCGAAGCACCGCCACCGCCATTACAGATCGCTGCAGCTCCAATTTTTCCGTTATTTTGTTCGAGTACGCTCAGTAAGGTTACTACAATTCGAGCACCTGAACAGCCTAGTGGGTGGCCTAAAGAAACCGCACCGCCATTGACATTCACATTTGAATCGTTTAGCCCCAATAATTTTATGTTTGCTAAGCCCACTACAGAAAATGCTTCATTGAATTCAAAGAAATCTACTTCCGAAATATCTACTCCTGCTTTTGCCAATGCTTTAGGCAGTGCTTTTGAGGGAGCTACAGTAAACCATTCGGGTTCTCTTGCAGCATCTGCATACCCTTTTATAGTTGCTAATGGAGTTAATTTTAATTCCTCAGCTTTGTCTCTACTCATAAGTATCAATGCCGCCGCACCATCATTTATGGTTGATGCGTTTGCAGCTGTCACCGTTCCGTCTTTTGTGAAAGCAGCTCGTAAGTTTGGTATTTTTTCTAACCGAACATTCGTAAATTCCTCATCTTTATCTACTACAATCGGTTCGCCTCTACGTTGTGGGACGGCTACAGGAACCACTTCCGAATCGAATTTGCCTGCATTCCATGCCTCTGCGGATCTTTTGTAGGACTGAATTGCAAAAGCATCTTGATCTTCACGTGTAAACTTATATTCTGCAGCACAACTTTCTGCAAAAATTCCCATGGCTTGATTTGCATAGGCATCTACTAAACCGTCTTTTTGTAATCCATCATCAAAAGAAATGGATCCAAATTTTTGCGCTGAACGCGCATGATGATAATGAGGAATTAAGCTCATATTTTCCATTCCGCCAGCTACAATAATATCAGCATCTCCCAAAGCAATTGATTGTGCGGCTTGCATAATAGTTTTCATTCCAGAAGCACAAACTTTATTGACCGTAGTACAGGGTACCGTATCAGGAATGCCTGCATAAATAGCAGCCTGTCTAGCTGGAGCTTGTCCTACACCAGCTTGTACAACATTACCCATTAGAACTTCATCTACAATTTCGGGGTTTAGATTAATTTTTTCTAGTGCACCTTTAATAGCGATGGCTCCTAATTTGGGTGCAGGAACAGAAGACAGTCCTCCTAAAAAACTCCCAATAGGAGTTCTTGCAGCGGATACAATTACAACGTCTTTACTCATAGTTTAGAATTTAGAGATGCTTCATGCGAAAATAACTAAAATTTAGGATATATAAAGTAGGAATGTTTTAATATGGAGAGAAAATATACTTCTTTTTATTACTTTTGGGTGTTGACAATTACATAATCTATTAGTTTATTGAGGTGTATAATTTTTTTAACTCCCCAATTTCACATGAACTTATCAAATCAAAAGTCATAATATTCATAAAAACAAATATTAAATACACATGAAGGATATAATGAACCTTTTTCATAAAAACCATGCCTTAATATATAAGTTTTTTCTTTTTGTGTTAACCACTTTTGTGATTGTCTATTTGTTTCCAAAAAGTGGAACTTTTAGATATAGTTTTGAAAAGGGAAAACCTTGGCAATCTGAAAATCTTTACGCGCCTTTTGATTTTGCTATCAAAAAAACCGCCGAAGAAATTGATTTAGAAAAACAGCAAATAACTTTGCAGTCTCCTGTTTTTTTTGATGTGGATACCACAGTGATCGCTACGGTTAAAACCGAGTACTCTTCAACATTTGATAGGTTGTTTTTTGAGCTACCAAAAAACCAATTAAAAATTGACCTTTACGACAAAGGGATGCTGCTCATTGATGAATTATATGAAGGAGGAGTGCTTCAAGATTTATATGATTATGATTCCAATCAGCAGATTTCTGTTCTGGTTGATAAAACACAAAGTGGAGTTAAGCGTTTTGATCGTTTTTTCCTTCAAACGAATTTAAAAACATTTGTAGAGTCTAGAGTAGATGCTTTGGGATTAGAAGCCTACAGGCAACGGTATTTAGCACTTTTTTTTGATGTCGTAAAACCCAATACGCAATTAAATAAAACGATTACACAGGTTTCACTTGATGAACGCTTGAGTCAGATGAAACTAGTTCGGGGGCGTGTCGATAAGCAAACACTTATTATTTCCAAAGGAGAAGTGGTTCAAGGAGATAAATATGCGGTTCTAAATTCATTAGTTTCAGAGTACGAATCACAGGTTTGGACCGATTCAAATTATACGCTAGTTGTGACTGCTTATACTGTTTTGGTGTCATTGGCTTTATTGATGTTGTTGTTGTTTATGAAAAAATACAGAATGGAGGTGTTTTCAAATAATACTAAAGTGACTTTTATTTTTTTCAATATCGTATTGATGGTGTTTCTAACCACCTTGGTTGTCAATTTCAATTCATCTTATATTTACATTGTTCCCCTATGTGTTTTACCTTTAATATTAAAAGCATTTTTTGATGCCCGATTAGGCTTGTTTACGCACGTACTTACGGTACTTTTATTAGGGTTTGTGGTCGCTAATAATTATGAGTATATGTTTTTGCAAATCATTGCCGGAATTGTAACGATACTTACTGTTTCAGAACTTTATAAACG
Source organism: Flavobacteriaceae bacterium (assembly GCA_018608725.1). Lineage (GTDB taxonomy): Bacteria > Bacteroidota > Bacteroidia > Flavobacteriales > Flavobacteriaceae > Hel1-33-131. The sequence goes on along the minus strand of JABAZA010000050.1, from coordinate 1,035 downwards.
GGCGAATTTATTCATTTCTGTGGGGCAAATCACATTAATTTACATCGTTTCTTATTTTGCGTTTTTTGTTATTCACGAAGGTAGTATTGACACCTTAAATTGGGAAACCTTTTTGTTATTTGTCTTGTGTGGGTTAGCAACGTTGTTTGTACAGCCACTCATATATGTATATGAAAAACTCTTCGGACTTGTTTCGGATGTGTCCTTATTAGAATTGTCGGACACCAATTCGAAGCTATTGAAAGAATTGTCTGATAAAGCACCAGGGACCTTTCATCATTCTCTAAATGTAGCAAACTTAGCCGAAGCTGCTGCCAATGAAATAGGAGCCAATACAATGCTTGTGAGGGTAGGAGCCTTATATCATGATATTGGTAAAATGAAAAATCCCACCTATTTCTCCGAAAATCAATTGACAGGAATCAATGCTCATGACGAGTTATCTCCAAAAGAAAGTGCAAAGATTATTATCAATCATGTTATTGATGGTATTGAACTGGCTAAGAAAAATAATTTACCCGATCGTGTCATTGATTTTATTAGAACCCATCACGGAACAAGCACAGTATATTACTTTTATAACAAACAGGTAGAATTGAATTTAGATTTTGAAGCGAATGATTTTAGCTATAATGGTCCAAAGCCGTTTAATAAAGAAACGGCTATACTAATGATGTGTGATAGTGTTGAAGCAGCTTCTAAAAGTTTAAAGGAGCCCAATTCAACCAAGATAAATGATTTTGTAGATGCAATTATTTCCAAACAAATGGATTCAGATCAATTTTTGAATGCTGATATTACATTGAAAGAAATTCAGTCAATCAAGAAGGTCTTGAAGCAAAAATTGGCCAATATGTTTCACTTACGTATTGAATATCCGGATTAAATTAAAAATGCATGGAAAAAAGTAAAAAAATAGTTTGCGTTCTAGATAATGAAAAGTTACATTTGCAACCGCAATTTTAATTGTGGATGTTCATTTAAATAGGAGAGGTGCCAGAGTGGTAATGGAGCAGATTGCTAATCTGTCGACGG
>JABAZA010000073.1 GCA_018608725.1 Flavobacteriaceae bacterium | reverse complement strand
GTGACAAAGATGAGAATCAAAAGCATTTTGCGAAAGCAAAACTAAGTATACAGTTGCGGGAACAGCTCTGGAATTAAACCAGATTCCCTTTTAATTGAATATTCGTAAATCTAATATTCAAACCAAAATTCGGGTCAAATGTAAAAAATTCTAACACATATAGATGGAATTAATCGAAATATTATTATTTTTACAAAAAATTACTCCTATGTCAAATACCTACTTGTCTAAAAAACAACTCGTTATAATAGTATTTATGCTTGTTGCTATTTTATTTAGACTGATGCCACACCTCCCAAATTTCACCCCCATCACCGCCATTGCTCTTTTTGGAGGGCTTTATTTCACAAATAAATCCATGGCGTATCTAGTGCCGGTTTTTATCATGGTATTATCGGATCTATTTTTAGGGTTTCATTCCATTTCAATATTTGTATATGCCGCTTTTTTACTGGTCAGTTTTATTGGAACACAAACCAAAAAACCAAGTGTATTTACTATCCTATTAAGCAGTATTGGTTTTTTCATCATTACTAATTTTGGGGTATGGCTCCTTTCATATCCAAAAAATTTAACAGGTTTTATTGAATGCTACACCCTAGCAATTCCATTTTTTAGAAATTCACTTTTAGGAGATTTCTTTTATTCTGGTCTGATGATATTTGGGTTTAATTTTGTTCAGAAAAAATATCTTAATTTAGCCTAAGAGATTTATCTCTTTTTGTTTTTCTTTTAACCAAACACCTTTTTTGGAGGTTTAACTTTTTCTATTATGGAATTTATCATTTTAGCTTGTATTGTAATTGGCTTTATTTTATTGGCTTTATATTTAAAACGGCCTAATTCCAATATAGAACAACAATTAGAACAAAAAAGTACTAGAATTTTACAGTTAGAAAAAGAAGGGATAGAAAAAGACACACATCTTTCTAACTTCAAGAATCTGCTAGATATTGCTACTGCAAAAACAGGAGCCTTTGAAGAACTAAAGATTGAAAAAGCAAAACTCGAGGAAGGTATTAAACGCCTTGAAATAGAGCGAAATAATTTAAAAGGAGAAACAATTTCTTTACAAAAAGCAGAAGAAGGCAGACAACTAGAGTCTAATAAAAATATAGCTACAGCTGTCACCCTTCAACAATCTTTAGAAAAAGAAAAAGAAAGGCTCAACGACGATCGAGTTAAAGAAAAGGAAGACCAATTAAATAAAATGAAGTTAAAATGGTCTGAACATGAAAAAGAGGTTGAAAACCACATTCAACAAATTTGTAGAAATAATATTATTACTTACATAAGTCAAGAAGACTTTCCACACCCCAGAAACAAACCTGATAATTCCATTGAAATCATGGATCAGTTGGTGGTGTTTGATGCGAAAAGTCCAGCAAATGACGATTTAACAAATTTCCCGAAATACATCAAACTCCAAACTGAAAGCTTAAAAAAATATGCCAAGCATGACAATGTAAAAAATGAGTTGTTTTTAGTAATCCCTTCTAACACCTTGGATGTCATTGATCAGTTTCATTATAATATTGGCGATTATAACGTGTTTATTATTACCAAAGACGCATTGGAGCCTATCATCTTAAGTCTAAAGAAAATAGAAGAATATGAGTTTGCTGATAAACTAAGCCCTGAAGATCGCGATAACGTCTGTAGAATCATTGGTAAATTTGCGCATACTACTAAAAGACGTATTCAAATTGATGAATTTTTTGCACGCGAATTTTTAGATACTTTAAGCAAGGCTGGCACCCAACTCCCAAGAGATATTCTGGAAAATGTCATTAAGTTTGAAAATGCAGAAAAGCTAAATCCTCCTATGGAAAAGCGTAATAAACAGATTCTTACTAAAGACTTAAAAGAACAGGTTGATAAGCTAGAAAATGAAATGCACTTACGTGAAATCCCTAAGATTGTAACTAAAATAGAATTCGATAACTAGATTTTAATTATCTGTTAAAACGACCGTGCTAAATTAAACCCAAAATACACATCGCCATCACCCCAATCGCCTGTACTGGTTCCAAACACACCATTGGTATTCATGGATTGAGAGTTGGTGAAATGCAGTTGAAAAATATGCCCTCCAGTTTCTAAATCCACACCAACAGAAAAAGGGTTGTTATATAATGAGGTGGCACTTCGGTTCAAATGCATGCCATATTCCATATTTACCGACCAGCGTTTGCCTAATTTATAACGACCTCCAAATGCAACTGCATATTGAGAGTTTTCTTGTAAATCGTCAATGACATAATTGTCATGAAAAAATGTAGGAGCTACTAAAAAGGAGAGTTCTTTTGTTATTTTACGAGAAATCAACAGTTGCCCCACATAACTCAATCGGTGTTCAAATTTTAACTTGGGCAAGTTATCCGTATCAAGCGCCGTATTCGCTAAAACAGACGTGTAACCAACAATAGTAAACGGCATCTTGCCTTGCTGTTGTCTTGCCAATCTAAACTTAGTACCAACCTCGTAAATCTTTTGATTAGAGCTTCTAGAGGCGCTTACGTTTAAGTTGTCAGAAATTCCATACACAAAATTCAAATGGGTCACGGCTTCGTCCAGTCCAAAAAGATTATCAAAACCATTTTTGACCGTACCAAATCGGTGCGATACAATAAAGTTAAATCCGCCTTTAGCGACTAACTTAGTGGATTCAAAATTAATGACCTTCAACCCTTTAAATACGGCCGAAGCATATACAGGAGCTTGGTCATCTGTATCAATTTCACTCAATAAATCTTCTTGAGAAAAAAGAATCACACTAAAAAGTAAAAACAGGGAGCTAAGAGATTTTTTCATTGGATAAAGTTAAAAAAAAACCATTAGAAATACATCTAATGGTTTTTAAAAATTATAATAAATGTGTTGTTATTGTTTGATAATACGCTTTGTTTGAGAAAAATTTGGTGTACTGATGTTCATAATGTAAACACCTGAATTCCACTCTGAAGTATTTATTTTTGAATTGAACTGATCTAATTCAGCTTGCAAAACAAGAGACCCTAAAACGCTGTACACAGAAACACTTGCTTTTTGAACGCTTGCAGGAAACTCTACATTCAGTTCTCTAAGTGTTGGATTTGGATACACATTAAATTCTGGCAATGCTGCGATGTTTGCAGTACCCAATGTGGAAGGAGTACCTCCTTTAGTAGCATGTTTTTGTGCTGAATTAAAACTAGGACCCTTTGCCCAAAGCAATGGAAGGGTTGTGTTGTTTGTGGTAGTAAACACATAATCATTAGTATCTCCTGTATTTAGAGCTCTAGTCGCTACAACCGTACTTACGCCTGCATTTGTAGTAATAGTTGGTGATGACCAATTTTGAGTTGCATCAACACTTGGTTGAATGAAACCTGATAAATAGCGATCTTTTAGCCCCGTACTATCAAAGACAATCACATCTGCTCCTGGACTTCCCATACTTGTTGCATCCAAAGCAACTGCTAACCAGATATTTTCAGGCCCAACCATGGTCATGGTAACTAGGTTAGTCGTGCCATTCACATCGAACTGCACAGTAAAATCAGGTGCAAGCGTCACAACACCTGTGGAAACGTTTTGTGCGAATCCAAAGGAGGAAATTAATAAAGAAAGAATAAAAGTAATTTTTTTCATAATATTGGTTTTTTGAATTATTTATTTAAAATTGTGTTTAGTGTTTTATCGTTGTGCATTTTTGCGAAATCTAAAGGGGATTGGCCCGCATTGTTTTTCATATAAGCACTGGCGTTTGCATCCATTAGTAGAATTGCAAGCTCTTGATTGTTAAACATCACCGCATAGTGCAATGCGGTAGCTCCATTGGCATCGGTAAGGTTGGGATCTGCTCCGGCTTCTACCAAGGCTTTGGAAATTTCTAAATGCCCTTTGACAACTGCAGCCATTAAAGGCGTCCCATCATCACTATTGCCGTTGATGTTGTCAACTTTATCTATTAAGTAATTTGCAACTGCAACGTTATTATAATAGGCTGCTAGAGTTAATGGAGAACTGCCTCTGTCATTCAATGCATCTACCAATTTTGGATTGGTCGTATAAAAGGCTTTCATTTCTTCCGCCGTTCCTGTGCGTGCACAGTCAAACACATCGGTTTGTGCGAATGAGAAATTGAAAGCTAAAACAAGTAATAGGTACTTCATATATTATTTTATAATACTACATTGATCGAGTTTAATCTCTTCTAATAAATTATCATATCCGATGCAACGGCCTTTAACAGCTATAGAATCGTTTACTTTTAAATCACTATTTAGAGTCTCAAATTGACCGTAAATTTTATTACTAATTGTGACACTTTTCGAGTCCACAGCGGATATAACCCCTAAAACAAGAATAGTTTGGTCTAAATATTTTAATTCTGCTTGTGACGCATCCTCTGTGAATTCACTAAAAAGAGATTCTGCACTCATCCTAAAACTGACAGATTCTTCGCTAATTGATCTGTGTTCTGGATATAAATAGTTGAAAGCAACAATTATACCAATAACTAAAATCAAACCAACTATTAATTTGTTTCTCATAAACACACCTATCGTCAAACAAAAATAAAGATTAAAAATGAATTCTATATTGTCTAAACAAAAAAAGAATTAAATTTGAAAATAGAAAACAATCCATTCCTATGAAAATTACCCAATTTATTTTTACTACTACATTTACGGTTTTGATACTTTCTTGTACAAACACAAGCGAAAGTGATCTGATAGATCAAGTAGATCCACAAATAGTTATTACATACACAGAACACATCAAACCTATTTTTGACTCCAACTGTGTTGCTTGCCATTCTAATCCTGCAATCAATGGAGCTGGAGTACCATTAACAACAGTGAGTCAAGTTCAGAGTTCTATTGAAAATACAAATCTTATCGATCGTATCAATAAACAATCTGGTGAGGGCGGCTTTATGCCACTAGGCGGATCGCGAATGCCACAAGCCTCTATTGATTTGATTATACAATGGCAATCAGAAGGGTTTGCTGAATAACATAAAACTATATTGATGAAACACTTATATCTATTATTTTTATTTATTTCTTTCACAGGATTTTCTCAAGATAAATACCTGACCAAATCTGGGTTGCTCAATTTTGAAGCCAGTGTAGAAGCGTTTGAAGAAATAAAAGCGACGAATGATAATGTGACCGCAATTTTAAATACCGCCAATGGACAATTTGCAGCCCTCGCCCTCGTCAAAGGGTTTCGATTTAAAAATGCCCTCATGGAAGAGCATTTTAATGAAAACTATGCCGAATCAGATGAATTCCCTAAAGCTATTTTTAAAGGGGAATTAACTGAATTTTCTTTAGAAAGCCTTCAAAATTCATATTCCATAAATGGCACACTTACTTTTCATGGGGTGACAAAAGCGCTTGAAAATGTATCTGTGGAACTCACGCCTTCAGAAAATGGATTCAACTTTAAAGGATTTTTTGAAATTGCCCCCAATGATTTTGATGTTGAAATTCCAAGCATTGTCAGTTCAAAAATTGCAGAAACAGTTACTGTTGTTTTTAACTTTGAGTTGATTAAAAAATAGCCATTAAAAAAGCCGCTACTTGCGGCTTGTTCTTTTCAATACTTTGAGATTCTGAAATAAACCTGCCTACCATCAAGGCAGGTTTACCTACCGTCAGGCAGGTTTACCTACCGAAGGTAGGTTCATAATGACAAGTTTATTGACTCAAGTACATTTTTCTTCTTGAGTATATGTTATAAAACTCATCATCCTTTAGACTGTCTATAAAGAGAATACTTTCTCCTGTACTCTTCATTTCAGGTCCAAGTTGCTTGTTGACGTTTGGAAACTTATTAAACGAGAATACCGGTTGTTTGATGGCATAGCCTTCCAACTGTGGATTGAAGTCAAAATCCGTGACTTTCTTTTCGCCTAACATCACTTTAGTGGCATAATTCACATAAGGTTCTCCATACGCCTTCGCAATAAATGGAACGGTTCGAGAGGCTCGTGGATTGGCTTCAATAATATACACCATGTCGTCTTTGACTGCAAACTGTATATTGATCAATCCCACCGTATTAAGTGCTAATGCAATTTTTTTGGTATGATCCTTTATTTGTTGCATCACTAAATTGCCTAAATTAAACGGTGGCAAGGTCGCATTACTATCGCCAGAGTGAATTCCACAAGGCTCAATATGCTCCATGATACCAATGATGTACACGTTTTCACCATCGCAAATTGCATCGGCTTCTGCTTCAATTGCGCCATCTAAATAATGGTCCAATAACAACTGATTGCCTGGCATTCTACTTTGTAACTCTACAACGTGCTTTTCTAACTCTTCTTTATTAATTACAATTTTCATTCCCTGCCCTCCTAGCACATAAGACGGACGGACTAAGATTGGGAAATCCAATACATCGGCAATTGCCGCCGCTTCATCAGCTGTCGTAGCAATGTCAAATTCCGGATATGGTATGTTATTATCTTTCAATAGGTTAGAGAATAACCCTCTATCTTCTGCTAAATCTAAGGACTCAAAACTGGTTCCTAATATTTTAACTCCGTATTTGGTTAGTTTCTCAGCAAGCTTTAAAGCCGTTTGGCCTCCCAACTGAACAATCACCCCTTCTGGTTTTTCGTGTTTGATGATGTCGTAAATATGTTCCCAAAATACCGGTTCAAAGTATAATTTATCTGCCGTGTCAAAATCAGTAGAAACCGTTTCAGGGTTACAGTTGATCATAATGGTTTCATAACCACACTCCGCAGCGGCTAAAACGCCGTGCACACAACAGTAATCAAACTCAATTCCTTGTCCAATTCGGTTGGGACCAGAACCTAAAACAATGACTTTTTTCTTATCGGAAACCACACTTTCATTATCTGAATAACGGTTGCCGTCAGCCGTTTCCATATCACTTTCAAACGTTGAATAGTAATAAGGCGTTTTGGCTTCAAACTCAGCAGCACAGGTGTCTACTAATTTATAAACTCGATTGACACCTAATTCTTCACGCTTATTATACACCTGACTTTCCAAACAACCTAACATGTGCGCTATTTGTCTGTCGCCATAGCCTTTTTGTTTTGCTTCAAGCAATAAAGGTTTTTGTATGGTATCTATTTTAAACGTAGAAATTTCATTTTTAAGGAAATGTAATTCTTCATATTGTTTCAAAAACCACATGTCAATTTTAGTGATCTCATGGATACGACTCAATGGGATTCCCATTTGAATGGCATCATAGATAATAAACACACGGTCCCATGAAGCATAGGTTAGTTTTTCAATAATTTGATTGTAATCTTTATTTTCTTTGCCATCAGCTCCTAAACCGTTGCGTTTAATTTCAAGCGATTGTGTGGCTTTGTGAAGAGCTTCTTGGAACGAACGTCCAATCCCCATTACTTCCCCTACAGATTTCATTTGCAATCCTAAGGTGCGATCTGAGCCTTCAAATTTATCAAAGTTCCATCGTGGGATTTTAACAATCACATAATCCAAAGTCGGTTCAAATAAGGCCGATGTCGATTTTGTAATTTGATTCTTTAGTTCATCTAAGTGGTAGCCTAAGGCTAATTTAGCCGCAATCTTTGCAATTGGATAGCCCGTTGCTTTACTTGCTAATGCAGACGATCGAGACACACGCGGATTAATTTCGATGGCAATAATGTCTTCTTTTTCATCTGGAGATACGGCGAACTGCACATTACATCCCCCAGCAAAATCACCAATACTACGCATCATATGAATTGCCATATCGCGCATACGTTGATAGGTACGATCACTCAAAGTCATCGCAGGCGCTACTGTGATAGAGTCTCCTGTATGAATCCCCATAGGATCCATATTTTCAATCGAACAAATAATCACAACATTATTATTAGAATCTCTTAGCAATTCCAATTCATATTCTTTCCATCCTAATAGGGCTTTGTCAATCATCACTTCGTGGATGGGAGAAATTTCCAAACCACGAGTTAATAATTCGTCAAAATCTTCTTCTTTATGTACAATGGCAGCACCATCCCCTCCTAAAGTAAAAGAAGCTCTAATAACAAGTGGAAATCCAAATTCTTGCGCAATTTCTTTTCCTTTTAAGAAAGAGGTTGCCGTCGCTTGAGGTGCCATAGGAATACCTATCTTAAGCATCAACTCCCGAAACTTCTCTCTGTCTTCTGTAATATTAATGGCATCAATATCGACTCCAATAATATCAACTCCAAAATCAGTCCAGATTCCTTTTTCGTCTGCCTCAATACAAAGATTTAAAGCCGTCTGTCCGCCCATGGTCGGCAATACCGCATCAATTTGAGGGTGTTCTTTTAGAATTTTTATAATTGACTTGGTGGTCAGAGGAAGTAAATAGACATGATCGGCCATTGCTGGATCCGTCATGATGGTTGCCGGGTTTGAATTGATGAGAATGGTTTCAATACCATCTTCTCTAAGCGAACGCAGAGCTTGCGTTCCAGAGTAATCAAATTCACAAGCTTGTCCAATGACGATGGGTCCCGAACCTATAATTAAAATGGATTTAAGATCTTTATTTTTAGGCATTTTTTAATGTAATTAGTTGTAGTATAATAAGATACAAAATTAAGTAACGTTTGGGTATAAAAAAAGGCATTGCTACAAGCAACACCTTTAATATATTAACAATTGTTAATCATTATTTTTTGTGACGAAGTTCAGAAGATACACTAATTTTCTTTCTTCCTTTAGCACGTCTTCTAGCAAGAACTTTTCTTCCATTAGCGGAAGCCATTCTTTCTCTAAAACCATGTTTATTTTTTCTTTTTCTTTTTGATGGTTGAAACGTTCTTTTCATTCTAGTATATTTTTAAAACTTTACGAGTGTTGTTATCTTTAAAAAATGCGCCTAAGTCCTTACTCAAAGCGCGGTGCAAATATACAAAGAGTTTTTACTTTGACAAACCTAATTTTAAAATAATTTTGATTTGTTTTTACTACCTTTGTACTCGCAAAATAAACAACCTTAAATATGTTCAACAAAAATATAAAATTAGTTCTAGCTACAGCCATTATCGCTTATGGCGTATATCAAATTACAGAAACCTATGTCGGAAATGGGATTATGCTCATTCTCTTGGCTTTAGTATTTGTGTTTTTCTATTTTAAAAATGAAATGATTCTTTTGGCTTTTCTTAAACTTAGAAAACAAGATTTCCCTGGAACAGATCGCCTTCTTAATAAGATCAAGAATCCGAAAACGGCATTGACTAAAAAGCAACAAGGTTATTATAATTTCCTAAAAGGAATCATGGTGTCTCAAACAAACATGAACGATGCTGAGAAATATTTTAAAAACGCCATTAGTTTTGGTTTATCAATGGATCATGATTTAGCAATGGCTAAATTAAATTTAGCAGGAATTGCTTTTACAAAGCGTCGAAAGTTAGAAGCACAAAAATTATTGCAAGAAGCCCAAAAACTAGATAAACGAGATATGTTGTCTGAGCAAATCAAAATGATGAAGCAACAGATGAAAAAAGCAACGATGCCAAATCAACATTTTGGTGGACAACAACGCGGCGGGAAGCGACGTTAATTTTTACTATTATAATACCCTTTTTCAGGAATTTCTAAAGTGTACAATTTTCTGGATTTGTTATTCAAAAACCCTTCTCTCAACCATGGATTATGAATCTTTAATTGTTTATAATTAAGACCTAATTTATTTGCAAACTGTACAAAGTCGGTCACAGCCGTATCTAATTGAATTGTAGATGTTGGTATGGGTGCGTATAAATCAGAAACAGTAAAATTGAATCCGTATTTATGTGGATGATTTATAATTTCTTTTAGAGCAACTACTCTAAATATGTAACGACCAGTCTCCTCTCCAAGTAATAAGTCATAATAGTTTTTGACCTGTTGTCTTTCAAGTTGATTTGAAATTCCACGGACACCAGCATTATAAGCGGCAGCGGCAAGTGTCCAGTTGCCAAATTTTTCTTTGGCTTTTAACAGATATTTACAAGCCACGTGTGTTGACATTTCTAGATGATAACGCTCGTCAACATTCGAATTAATTTCCAACCCATATTCTTTGCCTGTAGCTTCCATAATTTGCCAAAACCCCTTGGCGCCTGCGGGAGAAGTTACATTTTGGAGTCCACTTTCTATAAGGGCTAAATATTTAAAATCATCTGGAATTCCATATGATTTTAAAATTGGTTCGATGACAGGAAAATATCGGTGAGACCGCTTAAACAACAACAATCCATTAGACTGCCAATAGGTATTTACAAGCAACTCACGATCCATACGTTCTCGAATATCGGGAGTATAAACTGGCAACTCTTCCCCTGAAAAATCAAGGGTTTTTGGAATTTCTAGGGCGTAGACATTATAATCGTTTTCTAAAGAATCGTGTTCAATTTCTAAAACGGGTTGGCTCGTAAAAGCTAAAACTAGGAATCCAACCAAAGAAATTGTTCCGATTGTAAAAAAAATATTTTTAATGTAATGCATAATAGGATGGGTTTAATGGTTTAAAAATACAAAAAAAAGGCGAGCGGACATTAACCAAGAATCAAATTGGGTAAATTTTCGTTCAACCATTTAAATTTATTCAAAATCATAATATGGGTGCCACCCTCAACGACAATACAGTCATCGATCTTATCAATTGGAAAAATAATATCCTTATTTCCATGAATGTGGATTAAATTAGGGTCACTGACTTCTTGACTCCAAGAAACAACCTGTTTGATGGCCCAGTCCAAATAGCGTTTGTCTGTGATGGATAAATACTGTTTGTATAAATCTAGACGTTTTACAATGGGTTTTCCAAAAGCATATTTTGATAATAAATCAATATTTTGTGCAAAAAGACTGGTGGGAACAAATTTATAAGCCTTAGTTGTACCTGCCAATTGAAGGTGGAGCGGTAATTCTTGACGGGATTTAACACTCGAAATAATAATGATTTTTCTGAAATCTTGAACCAAATTCATTTCTTGAGCAATAATACCACCAAAAGAGACACCCACCAAAACAGCATTTGAATGTTTGACTTTAGAACAAAAACGCAATGCATACTCTGAAATAGACTCCTCATGATAAGGAATCATCCATTCTAAAAAGTGAATTTCAAACCTATCAGGGTCTAATTGAATGTTTTTAAAAATACTAGGATTGGCAGCTAAACCAGGTAAAAAATAGACAGGTATTTTATTTTCATTTTGATACACTAAGCTAATATAATATAAGTTAGATTATTTTTTGTAAATTTGCAGTCTAGAATTATCATAAACCTACTGAAAAACACTTTATTATGGTTGACGCTTCTAATTTAACAGACAATGCTTTTTTACGCCAATATGAATTAAATGTTGGCGGCGATATGGCTACCCTAGAATATTCTCAACAAGAACGAAAAATTTTCTTAACAAAACTAAATATTCCTGAAGTTTTAATGTCAGACGAATTTCTTGAAAATTTTTTAAAAATCGTTTTAGAAAATATTAGTGAAAAAAACATTAGTGTAGTCCCTACAAGTCCCCCTGTAGCAAAATTTATACGTGGAAATCGTCGCTATAGAAAAATGCTTCCTGTAGGAATACGCATTTAAGTTTGTGCGAACGCTTGTTCAAATTCAAATCTTACCAATCCGTCTGAATCAATTTCAGTAAGGGTAATACCGTGCAATGTATTGACGAGTTCTGGATTCCAAGGTGCTTTTACTTTGACATAGTTCTCAGTGAACCCATGAATATACCCTTCTTTGTTCTCCCCCTCAAATAAAACAGTTCGCTTCTTCCCTATTTGACTTTCATAAAAAGCACGTCGTTTTTTGGCAGACAGGCCTCTCAGCATTTTACTTCGTTTCGAACGCACCGATTTTGGTACGACTTCAGAAAGAGTGGCAGCATGCGTATTTGGACGCTCGGAATAGGTAAATACATGAAGATATGAAATATCTAAAGTGTTTAAAAAATTGTAAGTTTCTAAAAATAAATCATCGGTTTCACCTGGAAACCCAACGATTACATCCACACCAATACAAGCATCAGGCATCACGCTTTTGATATGCCCTACGCGATCTTGATACAGTTCTTTCATGTAACGTCTTCGCATCGCTTTAAGCATTACATTACTCCCACTTTGTAAAGGAATGTGGAAATGAGGCACAAATGAATTACTTTGTGAAACAAAATCAATCGTGTTATCTTTTAATAAATTAGGCTCAATAGACGAAATTCGCAGGCGATGAATCCCTTTAATGGTATCCAAAGCTTGAACCAATTCATAAAAAGTATGCTCGTGTTTTTTATTTCCAAATTCTCCTTTGCCGTAATCTCCAATATTAACCCCTGTTAAGACAATTTCTTTAATACCTTGACCTGCTATTTTTTTTGCGTTGTCCAATACATTTTGAAGGGTATCAGACCTAGAAATTCCACGTGCTAAAGGAATGGTACAATAGGTACATTTATAATCACAACCATCTTGGACTTTCAAAAAAGCGCGCGTACGATCTCCAATGGAATAGCTACTTACATAAAAATCGGCATCTTCAATCTCGCAAGAATGAATCGCAGCGGACTCATTTTTGGTTAACTCGTTTAAATAATCGGTTATTTTAAATTTTTCGGTGGCACCTAATACCAAATCAACACCATCAACAGCTGCCAATTCTTCAGGTTGTAATTGTGCATAACACCCTACAGCCACGACAAATGCTTCTGGGTTTGAACGCTGTGCCTGCTTTACAATGGTTTTAAAACGTTTGTCTGCATTCTCGGTTACAGAACACGTATTAATGACATAAATATCCGCAAATTCAGAAAACTCAACACGATCAAACCCTTCGTCTTGAAAGTTTCGTGCAATTGTTGCTGTTTCGGAAAAATTTAATTTACACCCTAAAGTGTAAAAAGCGACTTTTTTTCTATCAATCATTCTTGTACTTTTACCAAGTGGACAAATTTACAATTATCATATATAATGACAAAACAAGCATCTAATTACTTCTGGCTACAAATTGGAAGACTTCTTTTTTTTAGTTCCTTATTTTTAGGATGTAATACAAATGATGTCGATACTAAAACCAATCTAGTATTTAGATATAACGAGCACAAAAACATAGGCTCTTTAGATCCTGCATTTGCAAAAGACAACGCCGATATTTCAGCGATTAATCAATTGTTTAACGGCTTGGTTCAAATGGATTCTTTAATGAATGTTGTACCCGCCATTGCGAGTTCATGGGAAATTTCGGAAAACGCAAAGACCTACACTTTTGATTTAAGAAAAGATGTCTATTTCCATACACATTCCTTGTTTGGAACAAATCAAACACGTTCGGTAACTGCTAATGATTTCGCCTATAGTTTTGACCGTTTGAAAGACCCTAAACTAGCTTCACCAGGTGGATGGGTACTTCAAAATGTGGAGTCTTATACAGCATTGGACGCACAGCGTTTTCAGATCACTTTAAAATCGCCTTTCCCTGCCTTTTTAGGACTCTTAACCATGAAGTATTGCAGTGTAGTGCCCAAAGAGATTGTAGAACATTACGGAGCTAATTTCAGATCGAATCCTATAGGTACTGGGCCCTATAAATTTAAACGTTGGGAGGAAAACATAAAATTAATCTTTAGAAAAAACAACCGCTATTTTGAAACCAATTCAAAGGGTGAAAGACTGCCGTATTTAGAAGCGGTATCCATAACATTTTTGGCAGACAAACAAAGTGAGTTTCTTCAATTTGTCCAAGGAAATATTGACTACATCACTGGATTAGACGCTTCATATAAGGACGATATTTTGTGCGCTGATGGTGTTTTAAAACAAAGCTACGCAACAAGTGTTAAAATGCTCAGAGCCCCCTATTTAAATACAGAATATTTAGGGTTTTATATGGACTCAGAAGTTCCTGAATACCAAAGTGAATTGATTCGACAAGCTTTGAATTATGGCTTTGATCGTGCCAAAATGATGAAATACTTAAGAAATGGAATTGGGATTCCTGCCATTGGCGGTTTTATCCCAAAAGGACTTCCAGGGCATAATGAAAACGTGGGCTACGATTATCAACCCGAAAAAGCAAAACAGCTACTAGAAACTTACCGAAATGAATCTGGCAATCCACAACCCGAAATTACGTTGACCACCATTTCTAATTATTTAAGCTTTAGTGAATTTATTCAACGGGAATTGCAGTCAATTGGTTTAACCATTCGCATTGAGGTTATGCCGCCATCTTCACTGAAATCTGCGAAATCAAATGGCAAAGTGGATCTATTTAGAGCGAGTTGGGTGGCAGATTATCCTGATGCTCAGAATTATTTATCCTTATTTTACAGTGGGAATTTTGCGCCTAATGGTCCCAATTATACCCACTTTAAAGATGCACAATTCGATTTATGGTATGAGCAAGCAATGCTAGAAACAGATCTTATAAAGCGCATTGATCTCTATCAAAAAATGGATGCGTTGGTTATCAAAAAAGCGCCCGTAGTCGTATTGTTTTATGATGAAGTGGTACGGTTTACAGCCTTCGATGTTGTAGGACTGGGGATCAATCCTACAAATTTGTTAGAACTAAAAAATGTTCAGAAAAATTAATCGGTTCTGTAGGCTGCAGACTGTTCAAAGACATGTTCTAAAATAGCGGAATCTTGTGTTGAAAGCTCCAACCCGCGTCGTTTCATAACGACTTGAGCAACTTCAAAAGCTTTTGAAGTTAAATAAGTTGTAAATCCTTTAGCGCCACCCCAACTAAAACTTGGAATAAAATTACGAGGAAAACCACTGCCAAAAATATTAGCACTCACTCCGACAACAGTTCCGGTATTAAACATGGTATTAATACCACATTTGCTATGATCGCCCATCATCAATCCACAAAACTGAAGTCCTGTTTTTGCGAAATTTTCAGTTTCATAGCTCCATAATCGTACCTCAGCATAGTTGTTTTTTAGGTTTGAATTATTGGTGTCTGCCCCTAAATTACACCATTCTCCAATAACGGAATTCCCTAAAAATCCATCATGACCTTTATTAGAATATCCAAAGAATACAGAATTATTAACCTCACCACCTACTTTGGAGTGGGGTCCAACAGTCGTTGGTCCATAAATTTTAGTTCCCATTTTAAGAGTTGATCCTTCACAAAGTGCAAAAGGCCCTCTTACCATACTGCCTTCCATGATTTCGGAGTTTTTACCGATATAAATGGGACCATCAGTAGCGTTAAGTACACACAACGGTAATTTAGCACCTTCTTCAATAAAAATAGCTTCTGGATTAAAAGCGACAGTATTTGCAGGAATCGGTGCAGATGTTCTTTCAGCTGTTAACAGATCGAAGTCTGCTTTTATGGCAGCACCATTTTTGGAAAAAATATCCCAAGTAGTTTCAACTTTTAAAACCGTTGCTTCAAGTTGGTACACTTCTAATGTGTCAATATCTATTTCTTGATCTTCTAAGCTAAAAAAAGCGACCATTGTATCGCCATCAAAAACAGCTTGGTTTTCTTTTAAATTTTTTATTTGATTGACTAAAACTTCGGATGGAGTGTATGACGCATTGATCATGACATTCTGCTCCATTTCAACCATCGGGTATTTATCTGATAGATAATCCTCTGTGACGGTCGTAGTGGTAGCTCCTAAGGACAATTCCCATTTTTCACGAATCGTTAAAATCCCAATACGAAGATCCGCGACAGGACGCGTATAAGTAAAAGGTAATAATGCCTCTCTATTTTCACCGTCAAAAAGTATATAATTCATACAAAAGCTTTGTGTAAAAATAAGAAAAGCCTTTCAATAGTAGAAAGGCTTTTGTAGTATAATTAAAAGAAATGTAATTATTTCTTGAATTTCGCGTATTTAGTTTTGAACTTATCGATACGTCCAGCTGTATCTACTAATTTAGACTTACCAGTGTAATATGGGTGAGATGTTCTAGAGATTTCCATTTTGATTAATGGGTATTCTACACCATCCACTTCTAAAGTTTCATTTGTGTCTGCAGTTGATTTTGTTAAAAATACATCTTCGTTTGACATATCTTTAAATGCTACTACTCTGTAATTGTCTGGGTGTATATCTTTTTTCATCACGTAAACTATTAAATTCGATTTTTCGAGTTGCAAATTTATATATTTTTTACAAATCTACAACGGTTTATTTATTTTATTTTTTTAAATAAAATTGTAACTTATCTTTGAAAACTGTGTCATACAAATATAACTTAAACTAAATCAATAAAAAACTATGGAACCAACTACAAAATCATCAGCAATTAATAATGGCCTTTACTTAGGAGCTATTTTATCACTTATTACCGTATTAATTTATGCTGTCAACCTAGATTTATTTACAGAATGGTGGCTAGGAATTATTTTATTCATAGTTGTAGTTGCTTACGGCGTTGTTTCTGCGATGAAATCTAGAACAATTTTAAATGGGTTTATTAGCTTCAAACAAGCTTTTACTTCTTATTTTATCACTATCGCGATTGGAACGCTTGTAGCTACAGTAATTGGAGTCGCTATTTTTACATTTATTGATCCTGAAGCAGCTACCTATTTAAATGAGCAAATATTATTAGTAACAAAACAAACCATGGAACGTTTTGGAATGCCACAAGAAGCAATGCAAGCCGCCTTGGAAGAAGCAGCTACAAAAAACAACTTTTCATTAGCAATGCAGGGTCAAGCATTTGTTTTTAGACTTGCTTTTTATGCAGTTATTGGACTGATCGTCGCGTTAATCGTTAAGAAAACTGACGATAAAGAAGCTTAAATTCTTTACTTTTGACTTTCAAAAGTAAATAGAATGGATATATCAGTCGTTATACCACTACTTAACGAACAAGACTCTTTAGAAGAATTACACGATTGGATTGTATCTGTGATGCAATCCAATCAATTTTCATATGAAATTCTTTTTATAGATGACGGGAGTACCGAACTTTCTTGGGAGGTGATTCAGAAACTTTGCAACAAAAACACATCGGTTTTAGGACTCAGGTTTTCAAAAAACTTTGGGAAGTCTCAAGCCTTGCACGCAGGGTTTGCAAAAGCTGAAGGCGATGTTGTCATCACTATGGATGCGGATTTACAAGACAGTCCAAATGAAATTCCTGAACTATATAAGCTTGTAAAAGAACAAGGCCACGACATTGTTTGTGGTTGGAAAAAGAAACGCTACGATTCCTTTTTTGCTAAAAACCTTCCTTCAAAATTATTTAATTGGGCAGCAAGAAAAATATCTGGTCTTAGCCTTCACGACTTCAACTGTGGCTTAAAAGCTTACCGTAATAATGTGGTAAAATCAATTGATGTCTATGGTGAAATGCACCGGTATATCCCAGTATTGGCAGTCAATGCAGGGTTTACGAACATTGTAGAGAAAGTGGTTATTCATCAAGCAAGAAAATACGGAAAAACAAAATTTGGCATGGAACGATTTATAAATGGATTTTTAGATTTGATTACAATATGGTTTATCTCCAAGTTTGGAAGACGCCCCATGCACTTTTTTGGACTCCTCGGGGTCATCATGTTTATGATTGGATTGGGGTTTGCCTCTTATCTAGGAATAGACAAGTTATTCCTGAATCCATCAGGACGTTTGATAGCTAACAGACCCGAATTTTTCATCGCGCTAACAACCATGGTCATTGGAACACAGTTTTTTGTAGCAGGATTTTTGGGCGAAATTGTCCTCCAATCCAGACAAAACAAAGAGCGTTACCTCATATCTGAAGCTACAGATGCTTAAAATATCCTTAAAAAGCCCTTAAAACAATTCATAAATGTTCGCAAATATTTACATTTGCAAAAAATATTTTTTTACATGTCTAAAACAGATTTATATATTCAAGAAAATTTAACCACTTGGTTGTCTCCTTTTTTTGATGATGATACAAAAAAAACTATTACGGAACTCCAAGCAACCAATCCAGATGAACTCAACGATTGCTTCTATAAAAACTTAGAGTTTGGAACAGGCGGTATGCGAGGCGTTATGGGTGTTGGCACCAACCGAATTAACAAATACACCCTCGGAAAAAACACACAAGGACTTAGTGACTATTTACATCAAACCTATCCAAATCAACCCATAAAAGTGGTGATTGCTTTTGATTGTAGACACAACAGCCAATCCTTTGCTAAAATTGTAGCTGATGTCTTTTCTGCTAATAATATCGAAGTGTTTTTATTTGAAGACCTTCGTGCGACACCAGAATTATCTTTTGCTCTTAAATATTTAGGATGTCAATGTGGAATTGTTTTAACAGCGTCTCACAACCCTCCTGAATACAATGGCTATAAAGTGTATTGGGAAGATGGTGGACAACTCGTACCTCCATTTGATGGTGAAATCATCAACCTTATAAATTCTTTAGAATATACGGATATTAATTTTTCTGCAAATGAAGAATTGATTCATTTAATCGGGAAAGACGTTGATGATGTCTTTATAAATGCAGCAGTTAAAAACGGAAGTTTAGAAGTAAATACTCCTAAATCAAGAGAAAATGTTTCTGTTGTATTTACAGCCTTACATGGAACGTCTATTACAGCTGTTCCAGAAACTTTGAAGCGTGCGGGTTATACGAATGTAAACCTTGTAGAAGCACAATCTGTCCCTGACGGTGATTTTCCAACAGTGAAGTCGCCAAATCCTGAAGAACCTGAGGCTTTAAAAATGGCATTAGAATTGGCGGAGGAAGTCAATGCTGACATTGTAATAGGTACCGATCCTGATTGTGACCGTCTCGGAATTGCTGTACGTAATTTTGACAACAAAATGGTCATGCTCAATGGAAATCAAACCATGGTAATGATGACCAAATTTTTGCTGGATTTATGGAAAAACAATGGTGCGATTAACGGCAATCAATTTGTAGGCTCTACAATTGTATCCTCTCCAATGCTTCCCAAACTTGTGGAGGCCTATGGCGTTGAATGTAAAATTGGACTTACAGGTTTTAAGTGGATTGCTAAGATGATTAAAGACTTTCCAAACATGGATTTCATTGGCGGAGGCGAAGAAAGTTTTGGTTTTATGGTCGGAGATTTTGTACGTGACAAAGATGCGGTTACCTCTACTCTACTGGCTTGTGAAATTGCAGCTTACACCAAAGCAAATGACAGCTCCTTTTTTAATGAATTGGTCAACACCTATGTAGACCACGGCTTTTATAAAGAACGCTTAATTTCGATCACCAAAAAAGGGATTGAAGGAAGCCAAGAAATTAAAAATATTATGGAGTCGGCTCGAAACAATCCGGTTTCTACTATAGACGGTTCAAGAGTGGTGACTGTAGAAGATTTTAAACTCTCTATTTGTAAAAACTTAGAGGCTAACAGGAAAGACCCTATTTCAATACCAAAAGCCGATGTGTTAATTTATACCACGGAAGATGGTAGTAAAGTAGCATTACGTCCAAGCGGTACAGAACCTAAAATAAAGTTTTATATTAGCGTTAATACTAGTTTATCTAGCTCAATAGAGTTTTCTCAAACAGAAAATGCACTAGATGCTAAGATTGATGCTATAATTAAAGATATGAAATTAATCTAATGAAGAAAATAGTTAATCAATTATTTCCATTTATTAAAAAGTTTAAAAAGCACGTCTTTTTTAATGTGTTTTTCAATTCCCTGTACGCATTATTTAGCGCACTTGCTTTTATATCTCTGATCCCAATGCTAAACGTATTGTTTGACAAAACAGCCAAAGTAACAACTGCGCCAGTTTACACTAACATCTTGGGCTTAAAAAAATATGGAGAAGAATTATTGTACTTTAAAGTAGGTAGTTATTTAGACAATGGAAATGCTCAAATGGCATTGTTTATTACAATTGTAATAGTCATCTCCACATTTCTATTAAAAAACCTCTTTGGATATCTTGCTTTGCAACATGTGATGTATCTAAGAAACGGCGTACTCACCGATTTAAGAAAAAACATATACGACAAGATCATTAGTTTACCCTTAAGCTTCTATTCCAAACGACAAAAAGGCGATGTAATGGCCAGGGTTTTAGGAGACATCAATGAAATGCAAAATTCATTTTTTATTGTTCTAGAATTGATTGTGAGAGAACCATTAACCATTGTTTTTTCATTAATTTTTATGTTTACTTTTAGCTGGAAACTAACACTGTTTGTATTATTTTTCATTCCCGTTGCAGGTTTGATAATTTCAAGAATTGGAAAAACCTTAAAAAGTCAATCGTTTGAAGCCCAACAAGAATCCGGAAAATTGATATCCACTGTTGAAGAAACGCTTACAGGATTGAAAATTGTTAAAAGTTACAATTCAGAATCCTTATTTAAAATCAAATTCAACAACTTTGCCGATAAAATCCTAAAATTATCAAATAGCATAGGCGTTAAAAATAATTTAGCTGGTCCTTTAAGTGAGGTACTAGGAATCGTAACTATTGCCGTATTGTTATGGTATGGGGGGAAATTGGTTTTAATTGACAAGGTTATAGAAAGCACTAGTTTTATTTCATTTATGGGTTTAGCATATGCTATTCTCACTCCTGCAAAGGCGATAAGTAAAGCTTCCTACCGAGTCAAAAATGGAATGGCAGCCGCAGATCGTGTGTTTGAAATACTACATCACGACAACCAAATGATTGATGCACCAAATGCCAAGGAATTAGGTGACTTTACAGATAAAATAGATATTGATAACATTTCATTTAAATACAATGATGATTTGGTTCTAAAAAACTTTTCTATTTCTGTCCTTAAAGGAAAAACAATCGCTCTAGTGGGACAGTCTGGAAGTGGGAAAAGTACCATTGCAAACCTACTAACACGTTTTTATGATGTCAATGAAGGAAGCATCAAGATTGACGGGAGTGACATCAAAACAGTAACCAAAAAATCATTGCGAAGTTTAATGGGACTTGTGACGCAAGATTCCATTCTATTTAATGATACCATCAAAAACAACATTCTTATTGGGAAGCCAGATGCCACAGAAGAAGATATTTTAGAAGCCCTCAAAATAGCCAATGCGTGGGAGTTTGTAAAAGACTTACCCGAAGGCATGGATACGAATGTTGGTGATGCGGGGAATAATTTTTCTGGAGGTCAAAAACAACGTTTGAGCATCGCAAGAGCGGTCATAAAAAACCCTCCCATCATGATTTTAGACGAAGCAACGTCTGCTCTCGATACAGAAAGCGAACGCCTCGTACAAGTCGCCCTAGAGAATATGATGAAAAACAGAACCTCTATTGTGATTGCGCATCGACTTTCAACCATCCAAAATGCCGATGAAATTATTGTAATGAATAAAGGTGAAATTACAGAACAAGGAAAACACCAAGAGTTATTAGATAAAGAAGGGATTTACAAAAATCTTGTAACCATGCAGTCGTTTCAGTAATCTAATACGGACAAAAACAATTGTCACCTTTACTTTTAAAGCTGTATTTGAGACCTATAAAGTATAAGAAATGATTAGAATTTGGATATTCATGTTCTATTGCGAATTTAGCGACTGATGAAATCACCATATCTATTTTATCAGTCAAGTGTAGTATCCCCCCTGCTCCAATGTTTGCTGAAAAACCTAAAGACTCAACTTTAAACACTCCCATCCCAACTTCAGCAAAACCAACGATGCTTGTGTTAAAAACATCAACATCTATCACAGCATGCTTTACTCCAAAATCAATTGAAAAATAAGTATGTGATCTATTTGAATCCAAAAAATCTAATTTCTGATTATCAAGAAACTTATTTGAAATCCCTGATAGAAACAATTCAAAAGTGTTGTTTAAAAGATAATCTATTTCTAATTTAAAAGGGAGATTAAAAGCTATGTCAGAATAATCTTTGAAGATGGTTAGCGGGTCTTGATTTCCTGAGTTATCCACCCAGTTCAGACCGAATTGGATAGAAATGTCATTTAGAAATTTAGAGTTCTTTTGAGAATATGAATTGTAAGATAAAACAAAAAAAGAGACTAAAACAATTGTATTTTTAGCAAGCATTTAAACAGATTTGGGCTAACAAATATATAAAATACCAACTAAAATAAAACTGTCAAAATTATAAAAGTTAATCTAACGTGAAAAACTCAACTAAAAAAATACCACTCTATTTAAGGAATGATAGTTTAGAAAGCCGTCCCTTTCCAGCAGCAAAAGCAATACTATCATTTAAAAATCGTAGGGTATAAAAACCTTTATCGCTAAGGTGTTTCCAAGTACTACCAGCATCTGAACTGTAATCAACTCCTTCAAATCCCACAGCGACCAACCCCATAGCATTGCTATTGGGTACATACTGAATACAACTTCTATACCCTGGGCTTTGATCCTGTGCCACTACGTCCCAAGTTTTTCCACCGTCATTGGTGCGAATTTTATTTGAATGGTGATTTTTAGGTTTTGTATAATCCCCTCCAATGGCAAATCCATTTAGTGCATCATAAAAAGCAATCGAATACATTCCAGTCGTTTCAAGTCCTTGAATAATTGGAGACTCAAAAACATCCCATGAGTGTCCTTTATCTGAAGAATATAAAACACGACTTGAACGCCCTCCAGTAGCTATCCAAGTTTCATCGCCTATTATAGAAATATTTGTATCACTCGCGGCAAAAGCCGCTTCACCATCCAATGCTAAGGGTAATAAATCACAGGGTGTTTTTTGCCACGTATCTCCACCATCTCTAGTAATCACAATACTCATGCATTTATCTGTAGGATCACCAACCGCAATACCTTCTTTTGTGTTCCAAAAATGAAGAGCGTCGTAAAAAACAGCAGGATGTATTTCATTATAGACCAATTTCTGATCCTTAAATAAATAGGCTGGACTGCCAATGCTTAACGTAAAATAAGTATCCTCCACAATGGCAGAAGAACGAAAATTAAGAGTGTCAAGTGAAACCCTATCCATTAAAATTTGAGCTGTTTTTGTATCATAAGTATAAGTATCTCCGACGGACGACACAGCTTTTAGCGTAAATTTATCAATTTCCATAGCTCTAATATTGAGCAAAGAGTCTTCAATAATAGATTCAATAATCACTTTTGAAAACGAACTTGAGGGTGTTTTTGTTGCAGGCTTACATCCCATGAAAAAGAGGCTAAACATTACGATTGTGAGTACATATTTCATGAGCGTGAATATTTTAAACAAATGAATTTTCAATATACATATTATCTATAATAATTAGCATTATTAAACGTAACTTTGCAGCTATAATTAATTTACTTATGCGTTTACACAGAAACTTATGTTTTGCGGTCATTGATGGACTTTTATTGATATTTAATGAAGGTGAATATGCTGATAAAGTCATTCAAAAATTATTAAAACGTGATAAACGTTGGGGAAGTCGCGACCGTGGCTTTGTCGCTGAAACCACCTATGACATTGTACGATGGAAACGTTTATACGCCGAAATTGCACAAATCAAGGAACCGTTTAGCAGAGATGATGCTTGGCGATTGTTTGCGGTATGGGCCACATTAAAAGGGATAAAATTACCCGATTGGAAATATTTTGAAGGGACACCTTCAAGAAAGATTAAAGGACGCTTTGACGAGCTTTCTAAGGACCGTAAGTTTCGTGAATCCATCCCCGATTGGATTGATGAATTAGGGGTAAAAGAATTGGGAGAAGCCAAATGGACCAAAGAAATGGCCATGCAAAATAAACAAGCCAATGTGATTTTAAGAACAAATACCTTAAAAACATCCAAAGCAGATTTAAAACTAAAACTAGAATCCGAAGGCATAGAAACCAACGAAATTGAAGGGTATCCTTACGCTCTACAACTTAAGGAACGCGCCAATGTATTTACGACAGAAGCATTTAAAGATGGCTGGTTTGAAGTTCAAGATGCTTCATCACAATTAGTCGCTGATTTTTTAGATGTGAAGCCAGGAATGAAAGTGGTAGACTGTTGCGCTGGTGCGGGTGGAAAAACATTACACCTTTCAGCTTTGATGGAAAATAAAGGATCCGTAGTAGCAATGGATATTTACGAAAGTAAACTGAAAAAATTAAAAATTAGAGCCCGTCGAGATGGAGCACATAATATTGATATGAAAGTGATTGACTCGACAAAACCAATCAAAAAACTATACGGAAAAGCCGACCGCTTATTAATTGATGCTCCGTGTTCTGGCTTGGGAGTTTTAAGACGAAATCCAGATTCAAAATGGAAATTAGAACCTGAATTCATAGACCGAATCCGTGAAACTCAACAAGAGGTTTTACAACAATATTCAAAAATGGTAAAACCTGCTGGAAAAATGGTATATGCAACTTGTTCTGTATTGCCTTCTGAAAATGAAACTCAAATTAAAACGTTTTTAAAATCAGAATCTGGAAAAGATTTTACGTTTATTAAAGATAGAAAAATACTAGCACACGAAACTGGTTTTGATGGTTTTTACATGGCATTACTAGAAAAAAAATAACAATTTTATTTTTAAATTTAAGATATTATGAAGCACTTATACATTCTGGCTCTTATTTCAAGTATTTCTTACGGGCAAATACCCGCTGGTTACTACAATACTGCTACCGGTTCAGGCTACACATTAAAAACACAACTTTCCAATATAATTGACAATCATAACGATCAAGGCTATAATGCCATTGACGGCTTTATGTCTTCTTACGATTTAGACAATTATTACGAAACTGGGAGCAATACCATTTTAGATATCTATTCTGAAAATCCTACATCGAATGATCCTTATACTTTTACCCCTGGGAATGATGAATGTGGAAATTACTCTCAAGAAGGAGACTGTTATAACAAAGAACACGTAATTCCACAATCGGTTTTTAGTAGTAATACCCCAATGCAAAGTGACGCACATCAATTACTACCCACAGACGGACGTGTAAACGGATTTAGAGGAAACTACCCTTTTGGACGTGTTAACGATAATAATTTAGCTTCACAATCTGGAATATCTAACCCAACTCAAAATGGTTCTAAACTTGGAGCTAACTTAAATTCAGGATATTCTGCAGGGTATTCTGGAACTGTTTTTGAGCCGATTGACGAATTTAAAGGAGATATCGCTCGGATCTATTTTTATTTTATTACTAGATATGAAAACCAAGTTAGTAATTGGGGTTCTTTTGCCATGTTTGATGGTAGTAGCGACCAAGTACTTCAAACTACTTTTTTAAGTATACTATTAGAATGGCACTCGAACGATTCTGTCTCTCAAAAAGAAATAGACCGAAACAATAACATTTACTACAACCATCAAAACAATAGAAACCCATTTGTGGACCATCCAGAATATGCTTCTATGATTTGGAACCCTGTTACAGATACAGAAGCACCAACAGCCGCAACAAACCTAATCGCTTCTAACCCGACATCAAACTCTATTGATTTAAGCTGGACGGCCGGAACAGATAACATCGCTGTCACCTCTTATGATGTTTATGTGGATGGTACCAATACCGTAAGCACATCAAATACTTCAATTACGGTCACTGGTTTGGCAGCAAATACAGAGTTTTGCTTTACTGTTTTTGCAAAAGATGCAGCCCAAAATACAGCTCCAAGTAGTAATGAAAGTTGCGAAACAACGGATCAAGGGGCTTCATCTACCAACGAAATTTTTATCTCGGAATATGTAGAAGGAAGCAGTAACAATAAAGCCTTAGAAATTGCAAATTTCACTGGTAATTCTATAAACCTTAGTTCATACACAATTGCAAGAGATGTGAATAGCAATGGTGCTTATGGCGCTGCCTTGCAATTAACAGGTACCCTAGCCACTGGAAATGTGCACGTCATTTCAAGAGGCAATGCTTCAGCTGCAACAGTAGCGCTTGCTGACCAAATTTCTAGTGGTGATGCCATGTCTTTTAATGGGGATGACCCAGTAGGCCTTTTTAAAAATGGAGTGCTCATAGATATTTTCGGAAACTTTGGTGGTACTAATAATTTTGCGAACGCAACTTACAGAAGAAAGCAAACTGTTATCAATCCAACAACTGTATTTGATTTAACTGGTGAATGGGTCACCAGTACTATTGATGACATCTCAGATTTAGGATCACATTCAACACCTCTTGAAATAAACGACTTTGATGAAAATAGCTTTTCATTCTTCCCTAACCCTGTTAAATCAAATCAGATTTTTTTCAAATTCACATCCGAATTAAAGGTTGAGATTTACGACATTACAGGTAAATTAATCATAAACACACTTCTAAAAGATCGTACAACAAAGTCCTTAGATGTTTCGACTTTAAATTCTGGTTTATACGTTGTGAAGATGTCAAATAATTTTGGTGTTCAGGTGAAAAAATTAATTCGTCAATAATACAGTCCTATTTTAAGTTTTAGAACCACTAATTATAGATGTTTAAAACTGGTGAATAACTCCATAAATTAGGAAATAAAATCACTCAAAAATACTCTTAAAATCATTAAATTTGTAGGATCGAATAACATCCAAAACAAAACGAATGATTCATTTCTTTGGAACCCCTGATATCAAAGTGTTTGCAGTTCAAACCGTAAACGATTTATCTCCCGAAACCACCGCCAAACTTCAATGGCTTTTTGGTGACCAACCAAAAATAGAACAGACAACGCTCAATTCAAATTTTGTAGGTCCACGTGCAGCGATGATTACGCCTTGGAGTACAAATGCTGTCGAGATTACTCAAAACATGGGCATTCAAGGAATTATTCGAATTGAAGAATTTAAGGCCGTAAAAAGTGATTTTTCAGACTTTGACCCTATGATCTCTGAAAAATTTGAAGGCCTACACCAACAGAGTTTTGATATTGACATTACTCCAGAACCGATTTTAAATATTAGTGATATTTCCGCTTACAACCAACAAGAAGGATTGTCTCTAAATGACGATGAAATTGAATACCTCAATCAAGTCAGTGAAAAAATTGGACGCCCCCTCACCGACTCGGAAGTCTTTGGATTTTCTCAAGTCAATTCGGAACATTGCCGACATAAAATATTTAATGGCACCTTTATTATTGATGGGGAAGAAAAACCAACTTCTCTTTTTAAACTCATAAAAGAAACTTCCAAACAACATCCTAATACTATCGTATCGGCATACAAAGACAACGTTGCTTTTATCAAAGGCCCTGTTGTAGAACAATTTGCTCCTAAAAGTGCTGATAAGCCTGATTTCTATACCACGGAAGATTTTGAATCTGTGATTTCTATCAAAGCTGAAACTCATAATTTTCCAACCACAGTTGAACCCTTTAATGGAGCTGCAACAGGTTCAGGAGGGGAAATTAGAGACCGACTTGCTGGTGGAAAAGGTTCGCTCCCATTGGCAGGAACGGCGGTTTATATGACCTCGTACTCGCGATTAAATGAAAACAGACCTTGGGAAGCTGGATTTAAAGAACGGGACTGGCTCTATCAAACACCCATGGATATTTTAATCAAAGCATCCAACGGAGCTTCTGATTTTGGAAATAAATTTGGGCAACCCCTTATTTGTGGTTCTGTGCTTACTTTTGAACACCAAGAAGATGCTCAGCGTTTAGGCTTTGATAAAGTCATCATGCAAGCTGGCGGGATTGGATATGGAAAAGCCGATCAGGCACTTAAAGATACCCCTGAAAAAAATGATAAAATAGTCATTCTAGGAGGTGAAAATTACCGCATTGGAATGGGTGGCGCTGCTGTATCTTCAGCAGACACAGGAGCTTTGTCTAGCGGAATTGAATTAAACGCCGTACAACGTTCCAACCCTGAAATGCAAAAGCGTGCAGCCAATGCGGTACGTGGTATGATTGAAAGTGAAGAAAATTTTATTGTTTCTATTCACGATCATGGAGCGGGTGGGCACTTAAATTGCTTGTCAGAATTGGTCGAAGATACTGGTGGACATATCGATTTAGATCAACTGCCTGTTGGTGACCCTACCCTATCAAATAAAGAATTAATCGGCAACGAATCTCAAGAACGTATGGGTCTTGTGATTGCTGAAAAACATATTGACACCTTACAAAAAATTGCAGATAGAGAACGTTCTCCGATGTACACGGTAGGAAACGTGACAGGAGATCATCGTTTTGTGTTTGAATCAAAATCAACAGGAAATAAACCTATGGATTTTAATTTAGAAGACATGTTTGGAAGTTCTCCTAAAACAATTTTAGAGGATAAAACTATTGTCAGAAATTATAAATCTGCTGCTTACGACAGTAGTTTAATTCAAACCTATCTGGAAGCTGTTTTAAAACTTGAATCCGTAGCGTGTAAAGATTGGCTCACTAACAAAGTGGACCGTTGTGTGGGTGGAAAAGTTGCCAAACAACAATGTGTAGGTCCCTTACAACTCCCCCTAAATAATGTGGGTGTGATGGCTTTAGATTATTCAAGTCAAGAAGGCATTGCGACTTCAATTGGACATGCGCCTGTGGCAGCACTTATTGATCCCAAAGCGGGAAGTCGAACTGCCATTACAGAAGCACTTACCAATATTATTTGGGCTCCTTTAAAGGATGGTTTACAAAGTGTTTCACTTTCTGCAAACTGGATGTGGCCATGTAAAAACGAAGGTGAAGATGCGCGCTTGTACAGTGCTGTAGAAGCCATTTCTGAATTTGCAATTGACCTTGGAATCAATGTTCCAACTGGAAAAGATTCGCTTTCAATGAAACAGAAATACCCTGATGGCGATGTGGTATCCCCTGGAACGGTAATTATTACAGCAGCAGGAAATTGTAATGCCATTTCAAAAGTGGTTGAACCCTTATTTAAGCCCAATGCAGGCCCTATTTATTACATCAATATGTCTCAAGATGCCTTTAAATTAGGAGGCAGTGCTTTTGGACAAGTTCTAAATACAATTGGATCAGAGACCCCAAATGTACAGAGTGCAGCTTATGTAAAGACTGTGTTTAATACGCTTCAGGAATTGATTCAAAACAATAAAATTGTGGCGGGTCATGATGTGGCATCAGGTGGTTTGATCACAACCTTACTTGAATTGTGTTTTTCAGACACCAATTTAGGAGCCGATTTGAATTTGGATTCGCTGAATGAAGCAGACAGTATCAAACTCTTGTTTTCTGAAAATTCAGGAATTGTATTTCAAGCAACAAATGCATCAATTGCAGATGAGCTAACAAAAGCTTCCATTGCGTTTCATGAACTTGGAACTGTGACAAATCAACCCGTTTTAAATATCAAAAATGGAAGTGATAATTTATCCTTTGACATCAACGAGTTAAGAGACGTTTGGTATGAAACCTCGTTTTTACTCGATCAAAAACAAACTGCTAATGGTTTGGCAAAAGATCGATTTGACAATTATAAAAACCAACCACTTAGCTATAAATTCCCAGAGCATTTTACAGGAAAATTACCTAACATCAATTTAAACAACAAGCCAAAAGCTGCCATCATTAGAGAGAAAGGAAGCAATTCTGAACGAGAAATGGCTAATGCTATGTATTTGGCAGGGTTTGATGTGAAAGATGTTCACATGACTGATTTGATTTCGGGGCGTGAAACTTTAGAAGACATTCAGTTTATTGGAGCTGTTGGAGGATTTAGTAACAGTGATGTGCTAGGTTCTGCAAAAGGATGGGCAGGGGCGTTTAAATACAACGAAAAAGCCAAGACAGCTTTAAAAAAATTCTTTGACCGTCCGGATACATTGTCTATTGGAATCTGTAATGGATGTCAACTTTGGATGGAATTAGACCTTATCAACCCAGACCATGCCGAACATGGGAAAATGACGTACAATGATTCTCAAAAACACGAAAGTGCGTTTACGTCCGTCACCATTGAGAAAAACAATTCTATCATGCTGTCCTCGCTTGAAGGCAGTACATTGGGAGTTTGGATTTCACATGGAGAAGGGAAATTTAAGTTGCCTTACGAAGAATCTAAGTATCACATTGTTGGTAAATATGCTTATGATCCCTATCCACACAATCCAAATGGATCTGATTTTAATACCGCAATGCTATGTGATCGTACAGGGCGTCACCTAGTAACAATGCCGCATATTGAACGTTCTACGTTTCAATGGAATTGGGCCCATTACCCTGAAAATAGAACCGATGAAGTGTCGCCATGGTTGGAAGGATTTGTGAATGCGAGACGTTGGTTAGAGGCTTTGAAATAGGAAGTGTTTATTTTTAAAGATTCAAATTTGATACTCTTTTAAAAATTAGTACTTTGCATGCTCACAATCTTATTATAATTCGATGAAACCAATTACGCGACTTTTCGACTTTGCATATTATCAATTAGAAACTCATAATTTAGACGCCGCTTTGGTATCAAAGAAAGATGGCGAATGGGTAAAAACTTCCTCAAAGGAATATTTAGAAAAGGCAAATGCACTGAGCAGAGCCTTGCTCAAAATGGGGGTGCAAAAAGATGATAAGATTGCGGTCATTTCTACAACCAACCGTACTGAATGGTGTATTGTAGATGTTGGTGTGCTTCAAGTTGGGGCGCAAAACATTCCTATTTATCCAACGATTTCTTCTGATGATTATGAATATGTTTTAAATCATAGTGAAGCCGTCTATTGTTTTGTATCGGATGAAGAAGTTTATAACAAGGTTTTAAAAGTAAAAGACAACACAAAACTAAAGAAGGTATTTAGTTTTGATGAAATTGAAGGCTGTGAAAATTATACAGAATTATTTAAAATCGGAGCTGATGAAAGCACGCAGCCCGATGTTGAAACTCGAAAATCAGAAGTTGTTCCTGCAGATCTAGCAACCATTATTTATACTTCTGGAACCACTGGAAAACCAAAAGGTGTGATGTTGACTCATTACAATGTCGTTGAAAATGTATTGGCGAGTATGCCACGTCTCCCCTTAATGGAAGGCACAACTCGAGTACTTAGTTTTTTACCGTTGTGTCATATTTTTGAACGGGTATTGATATACATTTACCAGCATGCTGGGGTGGGAATTTATTTTGCTGAAGGCATCGATAAAATTGGTGAAAACGCACAAGAAATTAAACCCAACCTGATGAGCGTGGTTCCACGATTATTAGAAAAAGTATTTAATAAAATAAACGCCAAAGGCAGTGAGTTGACAGGGATTAAAAGAGCTTTGTTTTTCTGGGCTATCAAATTAGGCGAACAATATGAGCCTTACCAAGCCAATGGATTTTGGTATGAGTTTAAACTTAAAATAGCACGTAAATTAATTTTCAGCAAATGGAAAGCTGCGTTTGGTGGTGAACTTCACACGATGGTTTCGGGAAGTGCAGCCCTTCACCCCCGCTTGTCACGTATTTTTTGTGCGTCTGGGATGATGATTATGGAAGGTTATGGCCTTACAGAAACGTCTCCAGTAGTTTCAGTAGGAATGCATACAGATCATCATTTTAAAATTGGAACGGTTGGAAAACCCATTTCTAATGTAGAAGTGAAAATTGCTGAGGATGGTGAAATCCTAATCAAAGGTCCTAACATTATGAAAGGCTACTTTAAAGATCCTAAAAAAACCGCAGAAGTAATGAGTGGCGATTATTTCCACACAGGAGATAAAGGTGAAATTGATTCGGATGGGTTTCTTAAAATTACGGGACGTAAAAAAGAAATGTTTAAAACTTCAGGTGGGAAATACATTATTCCAACCCTTATTGAAAATGACTTGAAAGAATCTAATTTTATTGAACAAGTGATGGTGATTGGTGAAAACCAAAAAATGCCAGCAGCTTTGATTCAATTGGATTTTGAGTTTATCAAAGAGTGGATCGAACGCAAAAAATTAGATATCGAAAAAACGCCGGAAGCCATATGTACTTCAGAGCTTATTATTGTCCGCATCCAGAAAGAGGTGGACAAATCCAACCAGGGTTTTGGGAAATGGGAACAGATCAAACGGTTTGAGCTCACTCCAGACGTTTGGTGTATTGAAGGTGGGCACCTTACACCTACCATGAAAATGAAACGAAGTGTCATTTATGACCTCTATAAAGAGTTGGCTGACAAAATATATACAGACGCCTAAACCCTTATTTTTAAAGCGGTTGGCATGTAATGCAAATTTGTTAAAATCACCTGTATCTTTGGATAGTGGTAATTTTTTACGTTTATAACTGATTTTTACCCCTAGTCTAAATCTTCATAAGTAATTTAACCGAAGTTTTAGATATTATTTTATTTGAATTTAAAGAAACACTTGGGAAACAAGAGTGACACAATACACGCCGATTTGGGATGTATTGAACCACTCCAAACAAGATATAATGGAAATATAAACCACTA
>JABAZA010000002.1 GCA_018608725.1 Flavobacteriaceae bacterium | reverse complement strand
CCCTTAAATAGGGACGCAAATATAAACAATAGTTTATAAATACAAATAGTAGATAGAACTATTTCTTTAATGGTATTTTCGTAAATTTACATTTACAAATTTTCAAACTATGAACTCATTACAATCTTATCTCAAATCAAACAAAGAGCGCTTCGTTCAAGAGCTTTTTGATCTTCTTAAAATTCCATCCGTTAGTGCCGATTCAGCCTACGCAAAGGATGTGTATAACGCTGCCGATTTTGTGGCCGATAGTTTAAAGACTGCCGGGTGTGATACCGTAGAAATTTGTCAAACAAAAGGATTTCCTATCGTCTATGGAGAAAAACTAATAGACCCTAAACTCCCAACGATTTTAGTATATGGTCATTATGATGTGCAACCTGCAGATCCAATTGAATTATGGGACGCTCCTGCTTTTGAACCTATCATTAAAAAAACTGAACTCCACCCTGAAGGTGCCATCTTTGCTAGGGGGGCTTGTGATGATAAAGGACAAATGTATATGCATGTGAAAGCCCTGGAGTTTATGACCTCAACGGATCAATTGCCGTGTAACGTTAAATTTATGATTGAAGGTGAAGAAGAAGTCGGTAGTGAAAATCTAGCTGATTTTGTCAAAAATAACACAACCAAACTAAAAAATGATGTCATCTTAATTTCAGATACAGGCATGATTGCTAAGGACATACCATCCATAACAACAGGACTTCGAGGCTTGAGTTATGTAGAGGTCGAAGTGACAGGGCCAAATAGAGACTTGCACTCTGGTATTTACGGAGGAGCAGTCGCTAATCCAATAAATGTATTGGCTAAAATGATCGCCTCCTTACATGATGAAAACAATCACATTACCATCCCTGGGTTTTATGATAAGGTCGAGGAATTATCGGATGAAGAACGTGCAGAAATGGCAAAAGCACCGTTTTCGTTAGAAGACTATAAAGATTCTTTAAAAATCAATGCGGTCTATGGCGAAAAAGGGTACTCAACCAACGAACGTAATTCCATTCGTCCAACCCTCGATGTAAACGGTATTTGGGGTGGCTACACGGGTGAAGGTGCTAAAACTGTTATTGCTAGTAAAGCGTATGCGAAAATCTCAATGCGTTTAGTGCCTAATCAGGATTGTGAAGAAATTACATTGCTTTTTAAAGCGCATTTTGAAAGCATTGCCCCAGAAGGAGTGACTGTGAAAGTGACGCCACATCATGGAGGTCAAGGTTATGTAACTCCGATAGACACTATCGGATACAAAGCTGCTGCAATGGCTTATAAAGATACGTTTGGAACTGCTCCCATTCCACAACGCGGTGGAGGAAGTATTCCAATTGTGGCCTTATTTGAAAAAGAATTAAAGAGTAAAACCATTTTAATGGGCTTTGGGTTGGACAGTGACGCCATCCACTCGCCTAATGAACATTTTGGGCTTTTTAATTACTTTAAAGGGATTGAAACAATTCCACTGTTTTATAAATATTTTACAGCACTTCAATCTTAAATTTTATATCAATTACAAGCTATTTACCAATCACTATTTGTTGTGAAAATACCTTTTTGTTTTGAGTCATACGGACAAAATACGTTCCTTTAGAGAGTTGACTCATATTTAATTTTGAACGTTTTTCAGTTAACACTTTTTGAAGCACCTGCTTACCTTCTATTGAAAATAACTCAAACATCAAATCGTCATTTAAAGAATGTTCAATCGTTAGTATTGATGAAGTTGGGTTCGGATATATATTAATCGTATTTAATTTGAATGTATGAGTTCCTAAGGATGTAAAATCAACGCAAGCGCTCAATTCCGTACATGAACCCACGGTCACTTCAACAGCATAACTACCGCTTATTGTAGGAGAAAAGGATTGATTAACTTCGGAAGGTATTGGAAGGTTTGTACTACAATCCACCCATTGATAGCTGGCATTATCCATGTTAGAGGTCAAAGTCGAGGGACTGACTGTTAGCGAATTATCTACAGAAACCAAGCTTCCTTTAGTTACCATATAAGACATAATTAATTTTGCTAATTCATGAAAATAGGGCAAATCCAAGGTGCTAAACCGATCACTAGAAGAATGGTAGTAAGGGGTCTGATCGTCATTGTCCCAAGACTCTCCAACCAACACAGCAGAATATCCTTGATCCCAAAAACGAGCGTGATCACTCGCTGTAGTACCTGGGTTGACAACATTCACATTTAAGTTAAAGTTATAGGTTGCTAATAATGCAACTAAATCATCTTTCATTTCTATAGAATTTGCAATAGGACGCACATCGATATCAAAATCATCGTCATCATCGCCATCATACCCCATCATATCGATATTTAAAACACCCAATATGTTGTCCCCATTGTTATTGGCTTGGCTTGCATAAAAATTTGCACCTCTAAGCCCAATTTCTTCTTCATCCCACAAGGCATAAACAAGGGTATTGTCCATACATTGAGTCGATAAAATTCGAGCAACCTCTAAGACAGTTGCAGTTCCAGAAGCATTGTCATCTGCACAATAGTCTGCTACCGAATCATAATGTGAACAAATAATATAAATATCGTTTGGATTGGTTTTTCCTAGCTGTGTCGCAATAATATTGCGTCCGTTGGTATTAAAGGGCTGATCGGTTACAGTGAGGCTGTTCATTGCATTGAATTTTTCAACCAAATAATCTCCGGCAAGGTCATTATTGGATTGTTCTCTGTTTAATATTGTCACGGAATTACCCCCAACATTTGTTGCAACTTCTCCAGTAAACTCTTGAAGGGTTTGACTTAAAGAATCTAAACTTACAGCATTAATAAGATCTAATTCTGTTTGCGCAGAGAGTGCTCCTATTAGGGAAAAGCTAAGACTAAAAAGTAAAAATACTTTTTTCATAATGTTAAGTTGATCGTTTCTCCAAAACTACATAAAGTTTATTCAAGTTGAGCTCTTAATTTTTTAGGCATATTTTTAACTACCATGGCATAGCTATGGTCAATGAGTTCAAAAAGAAATTGAGGCGAAAAGCCACAGTTATTTAAATAAATAGTATTCCAATGTTTTTTATTGGCGTGAAATCCAGGGTGAATAGAATCATAATCGTTGCGGAGTTCCTCGGCATAATCCGGATCACATTTCAAGGTAATGGAGGGGGTTCCTTGCTCCCATGCCTCGAGTGGACAAAGCGCAAATATTTTTCCTAAAACCTTATACACTAAAGTACTCTCATCAAAAGGAAATTCTTCAGTGGTTTGTTCTTTTTTTAAACAAAAAGATTGAATGGCATCAATTGGAATCATTAGGGTTTTGAGGTTTCTTTGTCGTATAATTTATACAATATTGGCTTGCTCGGGGAAGCATCGTTTTCAAAAGGTGCAATTAAAATATTTAAAATATACTTTCCATCGAGCACTGAGTTAGGAACATAAACAAGTTCTGTAATCGTTGCATCCATACGCATTTCACCTCCTACATTCCAAAAAGCTTTGTGTGCTAAAAGTTGTCCATCATCCTTTTCTTTATCGACACTTGGTGTATCGACTAACAAGTGCTTCACCCCTTTTTCACGAAGGTAAATGGCAGCCGCTTCCGTAAGGTAGGGCGGATTTGTATGGGCGTATTGTCGGTTCAATTTATCGGTTGTATTGGGAAGCGTTCTAATCACAACAGCTTCTCTTTTTTTATTACCTATCGCATAACGCAGTTGTTTTTCGGAAATAATAAAATCCCCATTTAAAGCTTCTGGAACTACCGTGATGACTTCCGCTACAAACAAAAACTGTGTCAAACACTTGTTGATGGAATGGACTTCTTTAGTAATGTGTCCCACACATTCTGTGTGTGTTCCGTGTGCGTGGGGGTTAAATTCGATTGTATTAAAATTAACCGAAGCCCCCTCTTTGACACTTCCAGTCCATCCTTTTACTTTGGCAGGAACTATTTTTGGTGGAGGCAAATACCATGCATTTACATTCTCTTCTGAAGCACGAAATGAAATTGAAATATCCAAAGGTTGATCTATATAGATCGTATAAGTTCGACTGTTGGCTTGAATAATTGCTTTCATAGTTGTGTGTGTTTAACGGTCACATGAATTATCTAAAGCAGAAAGATTCACTATGAATCACTGTTATAAAAAAAACCTGTTTTGAACGTGCTTGGTTCGTATGTAAATTTAATAAATTTGATCAAATTAAAAACAAATCAGAAGCAATTCCGTCCGAAAGAAATTTGCCTGTCTTTGTGATTTTTAAATGATTTTCCTCTAAAAAAAGCAATTCAGAAGCTCTAAATTTTTCTGAGTTCTCAAGCAATTTATTTTTAATTTCAAGACCAAAATCCGTTTCAATTTTTTTGAGTGAAATACCCCAAATGGTTCGTAAACCGGTCATGATGTATTCGTTGAATCTGTTTTCTACAGACAACACTTCCGATTCAAACGGTCGTACATTGGCTTCTAATGATTTGATATACTTCGTATTGTTTGATATGTTCCAACTTCTACTTTTACCGTCAAATGAATGTGCCGAAGGTCCCACACCCATATAGGGTTTCCCCAGCCAATAACTTGTATTGTGTCTTGAAAAATATTCGGGATGTCCAAAACTACAGGTTTCATAATGCGTCAAGCCTTGTTTGGATGTTTCCTCTAGCAATACCTCAAAATGTTTTGCTGATACTTCATCATCCATTGGCGGGTGACTTCCTTTATTTATAAAATGCTCTAGTGCTGTTTTTGGCTCGACTGTGAGCGCATAACAAGAGAGGTGTTTGATGCCAAACCCAAAAGCAGTTTGCAAATTTTCACGCCACTGTTCTACAGACATCGTCGGCATTCCAAACATTAAATCGATGGTAATATTATCAAAATAGGATGTGGCAATTTCCAAACATTTTTTTGCTTCATTGGCGTTATGAGCTCTATTCATTACCTTTAAATCAGATTCACTAAAAGACTGAATTCCAATGCTTAATCGATTTATTTTGGTGTTTGAAAGGGCTTTTATATATTCAACATCCAAATCATCTGGATTGGCTTCAAGGGTGATTTCAGGAGTGTCGGACACCGTATAGTGTTCAAATACAGTTTTAAGAACCGTGTTTAGCTCCGAAACTTCTAGTACAGTAGGCGTGCCTCCTCCAAAGTAAATCGATTGAATTTCTTCATTCTGGTATTCCGATTTTCTAAGGATTAGTTCTTTATAAACCGCTTTAATAAATGCCGATTTAGAATTTTGGTTTGTCGAAAAGTGAAAGTTACAGTAGTGACAAGCTTTTTTACAAAATGGAATGTGGA
>JABAZA010000039.1 GCA_018608725.1 Flavobacteriaceae bacterium | reverse complement strand
CCTCTATACTTTTCTTTAATAGTGTGTAATTTACTTTTTAAACTCATTTTTATCCTATTTCTTTAAGCATTAAGTCCAATCCTTCTCTAATAATTTTTTGATGTGGCTGTTTAGACACACACACAAATTCAGTCAACGCAAAATCTTCTGGAGCGACTTCATACATTCCGAGTGCTTCCATTTCATCAAGATCTTGATACATACACGCCTTTAAGACTTGCATTGGAAAGATATCTAACGGGAATACTTCTTCATAAGAGCCTGTAATTACAAAAGCTCTATGCTCTCCATTAGTATTGGTATTTAAGTCGAATTTTTTATTTGGAGTCATCCATGAAAATGTCAAAGCTCTAGATGTAGATACTTTGTCAAAAACAGGTTTGTTCCATCCAAAAAACTCATAATCATCACCTTCTGGAATGACAGTCACTACGTTAGAATAATACCCTAAATAGCCGTCTGGTTTAATTTCTTTTCCACTCAAAACATTTCCAGAAATAATTCGAACATGTGCATCTTTTTCGATCCCACGATCGTAAACCATTGTCGCTATTTCACTTCCAATCTTAGTAACTAAATAGCGTGGCTCTTTAATTCCCGATCCAGCGAGTGCTACAATACGTTCAGCATTGAATTTGCCAGTTAAAAGTAATTCTCCAATAATAACTAAATCTTGAGGGGTCACTGTCCAAACAACTTCTCCTTTGTTAATAGGATCAATTTTATTGATCAGTGTCCCAACATTTCCAGAGGGATGAGGGCCTGAAACTTTGTGAGTCACTACATCTTCTAAATTAGAAAAAAGAGAATGTGAATCTTTAGAAATACTCACATTGACTGCTCCAGTAGTTAATTTAGAAAGTGCTGATACAGCAGCTTGTAATTCCGCTTTTTTGTTGGTGAGCACAAAATCATAGTCTGCTGCAAGTGGTGCAGAAGCATAGGCAGAAACAAAAATTCCTTTTGGAGTACTCTCTGGATTTGCAATGACGTCATAGGGACGTTGCATAATAAATGGCCAGCATCCTGAAGCGAGTAATTTGGCTTTAATTTCTTCCGCCTTTGCACTTTCAACTTCAAGTTTTTGGTGATCCAAAAATGTTTGAGTTTTATCAGCTTGTATTTTGACTTCTAATATACGACGTTTCTCTCCACGTGATATTTCAACAATTTCGCCAGAAACAGGAGAAACAAATTGAATAGATTCATTGGATTTGTCATAAAAAATAGGCTCACCTGCTTGGACTTTAGTGCCCGCTTTTACTAATAATTTAGGTGTGAGTCCGTGAAAATCTGAAGGTTGGATACTGTAGAAGTTACTTTTGATGGCATCACTTTTTGTTAAGGCTGCCTCCCCAACTAACTTAATATCTAACCCTTTTTTAATTCGGATGTCGTTTGACATAGGTATTTTTTGTTGAATTATTATCTAAAAAACGCTGCAAAATTACAAATTTAATGTACAGTTTCCACAATATTTATCGACATTTTTTTAATAAAAGTCTGCAATTTATTTTAGGCATAAAATTTGCTTATATTTACCTACTCTTTTATTAAGATTCAAATGCTCAAACATCTCTATATTTCATTTATTTTACTGATATCAACTGTTGGTTTTTCTCAAATTGAAGAAATTGAACCCAACGACCTCATCAAAACAATAAACTTTAGAAGTAATACCAATCAATCTGAGTTGCCCATTTTAACTCTAAACGAACGCTTGTATCTAGAATTTGATGTCCTTAGCCCAGATGAAGACGACTATTATTATGTCATTGAACATTATAACTATGATTGGACCAAATCCAATTTAATGAAAGCTGAATATCTCAAAGGACTCGATAATGTAAGGATTGTTAACTACGAAAACTCTTTCAATACCTATCAAATTTATTCTAATTACCGACTCCAAATCCCCAACCAACAAACACGACTCAAAGTCACTGGGAATTATATAATTAAAATCTTAGATGACTATGATGAAATTGTCTTTAGTCGCAAGTTTATGGTTTATGAAAATCTAGTGAATGTTGGTGTACAACTTAAACGCTCACGAGATGTAAAACACGTTAACACAAAACAATCGGTAGATTTTACAATTAATACGACTAACTTTAATTTTAACAACCCAAAACAAACCGTCAACACCGTTATACTTCAAAACAACAACTTAAAAACAGCTATTTCAGGTTTGAAACCTCAATATATTCTAGGCAATGAATTAATTTACCGATACACTAGTGAATCTTCTTTTTGGGGTGGAAATGAGTATTTAAATTTCGAGACTAAAGATGTAAGGGGGACTAACCTAGGCGTGCAGTTTACCGATTTGGAAGACTTATATCATAGTTATTTATACGCAGACATCAATCGCTACAATAGAGGCTACACTTATAATCCTGATATCAATGGAAATTTTCAAATTACAATTTTGGATCGAGACAATCCTTCAATCGAAGCCGATTATACGGTGGTCCATTTTTCATTACAAAACCCAGAATTAGCAAATGAATCTATTTATGTCTATGGAGCCTTTAATAATTATGCTTTAAACACTTCCAATGAAATGGTTTTTAACCCAGACAGTGGATTTTACGAAAAAGACATAAAACTCAAACAAGGGTTTTATAATTATAAATATGTACTTGTAAATTCTGAAGGAGCCTTGGAAGAAGGAGTGATTAGTGGTGATTTTTATGAAACTGAAAATAATTATAAAGTA
This sequence comes from Flavobacteriaceae bacterium, assembly GCA_018608725.1. Lineage (GTDB taxonomy): Bacteria > Bacteroidota > Bacteroidia > Flavobacteriales > Flavobacteriaceae > Hel1-33-131. The sequence continues at coordinate 2,565 of JABAZA010000039.1, read as the reverse complement.
CTCGTTTACTATAGAGATCTAGGTGCACGCTATGATCGTATTGTAGGCTTTGGAGAAGGCAATTCCATACAAATAGGGAATTAATTCGTTTTTACTATTAATCTTATTCCTGTTTTTATCAAACTGAAAGAACATACAGCTTTTGATAAAATAATTTTTTAGTTTGACTAAATTTACTATTTTTATACACTATGATAGAACAAATTACCAAAGGCATAAAAATTTCAATTGAAACTGAATTTGAAGGAACTTTTTACAAAGATGATTGTATTCATTATGCATTCAGTTATGAAGTCGTTATTGAAAATCAAAGTCCTGAAGTCGCTCAACTGATTGCAAGAAAATGGAATATTATGGAAGCGCTAAATGAAAATGAAATTGTCATTGGAGAAGGTGTTGTGGGCGAAAAACCAGTTCTTATTCCTGGTGAACGTCATACCTACACTTCTGGATGTGTTTTAAAATCCCCATTTGGAGCTATGAAAGGTAGTTACTTAATGGTGAACCTTTCTAACTCAAAACAATTCAAGGTAACAATTCCAACTTTTAAATTAAGTGCTTCATTTGCACAAAATTAACTGCATTTAAATTTAAACCTCAACTATAAAGTGTAATTTTACACACTATCATTACAAATAAATTACTTAAAAAAAATATCATGGGAAAAGGATTTTTTAAAGTTCCAGTTGCAATTAACGAACCTGTTAAATCATACAAACCAGGTTCTCCAGAACGTAAAGAAGTACTCGCTACTTACAAGGAAATGCTAAAAGAAACTCTAGAAGTGCCAATGTATATAAATGGACAATTTATAGCTTCTGGAAACACCCAGACAATGCGTCCTCCACACGATCATCAACATATTTTAGGCTCATATCATACGGCTGAAAAAACACATGTAGAATCCGCCATTGCAACCGCTTTGGAGGCGCGAAAATCTTGGTCTCAATTACCATGGGAACAACGAGCAGGAATTTTTCTTCGTGCAGCCGAATTAATCGCAGGACCTTATCGTGCAAAAATAAATGCCTCCACAATGATTGGACAATCAAAAAACGTTTTTCAAGCTGAGATTGATGCGGCTTGCGAATTTGTAGATTTCTTGAGATTCAACGTTCAGTTCATGATCGATATTTACAAGGACCAACCACAAAGTACCAGTGCGGCTTGGAACCGTATCGAATACCGCCCTTTGGAAGGCTTTACCTATGCGGTATCGCCATTTAACTTTACATCCATTGCTGGAAATCTTCCAGCATGTATGGCATTAATGGGGAATGTAGTAGTATGGAAACCGAGTGACAGGCAAGCCTATTCTGCAAAAGTTATTATGGATATTTTTGAAGAAGCCGGTGTCCCTCCAGGTGTAATCAATGTGGTTTTTGGAGATCCCGTTATGATTACAGATACCATTTTGGCTAGTCCCGATTTTTCTGGGCTTCACTTTACAGGGTCAACCCATATATTTAAAGAATTGTGGAAACAAATTGGAACAAATATTCACAACTACAAAACCTATCCACGTATTGTTGGCGAAACAGGTGGTAAGGATTTTATCGTTGCCCATTCTTCAGCAGATCCCAAGCAAGTTGCGACCGGAATGTTGCGGGGGGCTTTTGAATTTCAAGGGCAAAAATGCAGTGCAGCTTCAAGAGCTTACATCCCTCAGAGTTTATGGCCAGAAATTAAAGCCTTTTTAATTTCTGAAATGAAAACATTTAAAATGGGATCGCCTGAAGACCTCACAAATTTTATAACAGCAGTAATTCACGAGGCTTCCTTTGACAAACTTGCAGGATTTATTGATCGTGCAAAAGCAGATGCGGACGCCACTATTCTTGCTGGAGGAAACTACGACAAGAGCAAGGGTTACTTTATTGAACCCACACTTATTGAAACTACCAACCCAAAATATGCCACAATGAGTACCGAATTATTTGGTCCTGTACTAACAGTTTATGTCTATGAAGACGATGCTTTTGAAGCCACTTTAAAACTCGTGGATGAAACCAGCGAATATGCCCTCACAGGTGCGATTTTTTCAACAGATCGATACGCTGCTACTTTAGCTACTAAGCTGCTAGAAAATGCCGCTGGAAACTTTTATGTTAATGACAAACCTTCGGGGGCTGTTGTTGGACAACAACCTTTTGGTGGGGCTCGTGCGTCTGGAACGAATGACAAGGCAGGATCTGCACAGAATTTATTGCGTTGGGTATCACCAAGAATGGTTAAAGAAACCTTTGTAACTCCAACTGACTATCGCTATCCATTTTTAGGAGAATAAATAATCGATTTAAATTAAAAAAGCCACTCAAAGAGTGGCTTTTTTGTGTTAATGCATGAGTGTTATCAAACTAGTTAATCAAATGCTTGAGTTCCTCCAACGTGTACTTCCTGTACGTTGTAAATATCGTAGTGCGGAGAATCGGTATGAGTATCATTAAAGTAATCAACAAAGGTTTTAAGATAATAATTTCTTACATACACAATAACTTTCAGTTCATTGGTGTCATCAATATTATCAGGTAAATCAAGACCTGTAATGGTTCGTGTAAAAACACC
>JABAZA010000064.1:16367-33427 GCA_018608725.1 Flavobacteriaceae bacterium | reverse complement strand
ATATTGCTGTAGGATCTCTTACCTACTGGTTTGTAGGATACTCTTTAATGTATGGCGACACTTCTAACGGATGGTTTTTCTGGAGTGGAATCATGCAAGGCGAAGGTGCCGATTTATTCTTCCAAACAATGTTTGCTGCAACTGCTGCGACTATTGTTTCTGGAGCAATTGCTGGAAGAACAAAGTACTCAACGTATGTTATCTTTTCAATCGTTATGACTGCTATCATTTACCCAATTGCTGGGGGATGGCAATGGCAAGGGTCAGGATGGTTGACGGAGCTAGGCTTTATTGACTTTGCTGGGTCTTCAATCGTTCATGCTGTCGGTGGTTTTGCTGCTTTGGTAGCGGCTTACTTAGTAGGTCCTAGAATTGGAAAATTTGTAGACGGAAAGGTAATGCCTATCCCTGGGCACAACCAAATATTAGCAACTTTAGGAGTCTTTATCCTTTGGTTAGGATGGTTTGGTTTTAACGGTGGATCTCAACTGGCTTGGGGTGGTGACGATGCGGTTGCTGCTTCTACAGTAGTACTAATCACGAATCTTGCTGCTGCTGCTGGTGCATTAGGTGCGCTTATTACAACATGGATCTGGTACGGAAAACCACACTTGGCACAATCACTTAACGGTGCATTAGCTGGACTGGTAAGTATTACTGCAGGTTGTGGAAATATGACAGCTGGTGGTGCTGTATTAGCGGGACTTATTGGTGGTATCATTGTTGTGTTCTCTATCGAGATCATCGAAAAGAAACTTAAAATTGATGATGCTATTGGAGCTGCATCTGTTCACGGAGTCGTTGGATTCTGGGGAACTATTGTCATCGGACTTTGGGGTGTAGACGGCGACACTGGACTTGGATTATTCAATGGCGGTGGAGCAGATCAACTTATAGCACAACTTACAGGGGGCGTTGCCTATGCTGTTTGGGCTGTTGTTCTTTCGTTTATTGTATTCGGAATCCTTAAGAAAACTGTTGGACTAAGAGTGACAGAAGAAGAAGAAGTTGCTGGACTAGATATCTCTGAGCATGGAACTATTGCTTATCCAGGTAAAAGAGAAAGAGGTTAAGAGTAATTTCAATACCATACTGAGCATTTAATGCTCTCAAAAAATTAAAAATTAGTTTGTGATTTTTAGTTTGTGTTAAAAACCCTAGGGGCCATGTGCTTCTAGGGTTTTTATTTTTAGCTATTTTACACGATTTACTTAATATACCTTTATTATAAGTGGGGTAATTTTATTAATATCACAAAAAAACATGTCACCCCCTGTAATTTTATAGGGGTGTCTTTATTTTTATTTATTTTTGAAAACAAACTAAAATTTAATTTAAATGAAAAAAGTAGAGGCAATCATTAGAAAATCTAAGTTTTCTAATGTCAAAAAGGCGCTGCATGAAGTCGGTGTCAATTTCTTTTCCTATTGGGACGTAACAGGTCTAGGAAACGAAAAAGAAGGCCATGTTTACAGAGGTGTTTCTTATAGCACGAGTGACATACAAAGACGTTACTTATCTATTGTCGTAAATGATGATTTTGAGGAAGTGACCATTAAAGCAATCCTAGCAGCTGCATCCACAGGAGAGGTTGGTGATGGAAAAATCTTTGTATCACAGGTCGATGAAGTATATAGAATTAGAACCGGCGAAAAAGGCGGAAACACACTAAAATAACAACAATGGAATTACTTACAATCAATAACGTATGGATGATGATCTGTACAGCACTCGTCTTTTTTATGCATTCAGGGTTTGCATTTCTCGAAATCGGACTTACCCGTCAAAAAAACACGATTAATATTTTATTTAAAAACATCTTTATTATCACTGTCGGACTGTTACTTTATTATATAGTCGGCTTTAACCTAATGTATCCAGGCGACTTTAATGGGGTCTTTGGATTTGCTGGTTTTGGATTAGAGGCTCCTTTAGCAGACGGTACTTTTGATTTAGCTTATAGCGAAGGCTATACCTATTGGACCGATTTCTTATTCCAAGGCATGTTTGCAGCAACTGCTGCGACTATTGTTTCGGGTGCTGTTGCAGAGCGCATGAAAATTGGTGCTTTTATGATTTTCACAGTCTTATATGTAGGTTTCGTGTATCCAATTGCGGGGTCTTGGCAATGGGGTGGTGGATTTTTATCTTCATTAACGATTGGAGAAACCGAAGGCTTTTATGACTTTGCAGGTTCTACACTTGTACACTCCGTTGGCGGATGGGCTGCTTTAGTAGCTGTTTATCTTCTAGGTTCGCGAATAGGAAAATTTAACAACGGAAAGTCACAGGCAATTCCTGGACATAGCATTCCATTGGCAACAGCGGGGGTTCTTATTCTTTGGTTAGGATGGTTTGGTTTTAATGGAGGCTCTGTACTTTCTGCAGATCCAGAAGCTACGTCCTTAACATTAGTAACGACTTGTTTGGCAGCTGCGGCGGGTGGCGTTATTGCGATGCTTACCTCAACAATATTGTATAAAAACTTAGATTTAACAATGTTTCTAAATGGGATATTAGGAGGTCTTGTAGGGATTACAGCAGGAGCCGATCAAATGAGCCCAGGAGATGCAATCCTAATTGGAGCAATTGCTGGAGCACTTATTGTGTTTGCTGTGAGTTTAATCGATAAAATTAAGTTAGATGACCCTGTAGGCGCCATAGCTGTTCACCTTATTTGCGGAATCTGGGGAACCCTAGCCGTAGGACTTTTTGGAGCCAAAGCAGGATTTGATCAATTTGCAATTCAACTAATAGGAGTTTTGTGTTATGCAGTATTTTGTATAGCAACCTCTTTTATTATTATATACATTTTAAAGAAAACTGTAGGGATCAGAGTTTCGGAACGAGAAGAACTAGAAGGTCTTGATGCACACGAACATAAAATGGACGCTTACCCAGATTTTAGATTAAATGAACATTAATCCACTCGTTTAATTAGTCAAGAAAAAGCCTCTAAATTATTTTTAGAGGCTTTTTAATTTAATATAACTTTTAATTTTATGCCGAGTTTCGACTCGCATTGATATTTCCAAACAAAGATCGCATGACGATTTTTTCATACGTTTGGATTTGAGATTCGTCTCTAGGCGTTTCTTTTTCTAGTTCCTGAATTTTCTTTAAAGCATATTGTTGAATCGTTAATAACGGTAAAACAATTGATTCTCTTACCGAAATTGAAGCCTTTCCTGCAGGTTCTCCTTGCATCAGTTCATCATAGCCCGTCAACTTTAATAACAAGCGTTTTGTAGTCACATACTCGCTATAAATAACATTCCAAAAAGCACCGTATTCAGGATCTTCAGACATGTACTTTGTCAAATCAAAGAATGATTTTGACAAGGACATCATACTGTTTTCAATCAGTGTTTTGAAAAAATCTGAGGTTTCAAACAAGCGCTGAGCTTTATCAAATTCGCCAATGTCTTCATAATGTTTAAGAGCCGTTCCAACTCCAAAAAATCCTGGAACATTTTGTTTCAATTGACTCCAAGATCCTACAAATGGGATGGCACGTAAATCTTCAAACACCAAGCCTTCTGATTTTCCTCGTTTTGATGGGCGACTCCCTATGTTCGTTTTTGCATAAAACTTCAACGTACTCATATGTTCTAAGTAAGAGATAAACTTAGGATGAGCCTTAAAGTCAACATACGCTTCATAGCTCAATTTAGACAGCTGCGCCATGACTTCTCTGTTTTCAGGAGTCATTCTAAGGTCTTTATCGCTAAGGCTATTGTGAATTCCCGAGCTAATCAATTGTTCTAAATTGTATTGTGAAGAATCTAACGTTCCAAAATTTGAGCTAATTGTTTGTCCTTGTATTGTGAGTTGCACTTCTTTGTCTTCAATTGTAGGTCCTAAAGAAGCGTAAAAATTATGTGTTTTACCGCCACCTCTTGCAGGTGGTCCGCCACGGCCATCAAAGAAAATAACGGTGATGTCGTATTTTCTAGACATCGCAGTTAGCAATTCTTTTGCCTTATAAATCGCCCAATTGGCCATTAAATACCCTCCATCTTTTGTACCATCACTAAATCCAAGCATTATGGTTTGTCTGTTGCCACGTGCTTTTAGATGTGCCATATAATTAGGATTCGAATACAAATCTTCCATTACGGAAGGGGCATTTTCTAAATCTGTAATTGTCTCAAAAAGAGGGGCTATATCAACGGTTAATTCGTCCTCAAACGCCACCAGCTTAAGCATGGCATATAATTGCATGACATTAAGGGTGGTTTGATTGTTACTTATGATATAACGGTTGGCAGCTTTTTCGCCATTGGTGTGCTGAATCGATTTGAGAGCCTCCATTGTTTTGAGCGCCTTCAAAGTGTTCTTGTCTGAAATTAACGACAAATCAAGAGATCCTTTTATTTTTGAAAGAATTTCAACCTGATCGGCTTCTGCCAAGCTGTGGTAATTTTTAGGAAATACTTTACTTCCACTTTCTATCAACGCATCCACCATATCATTAAACACTTTGTTGTGTTCACGACTGTCTTGACGAATATCTAAGGTAGAAAAATGAAATCCAAATAAATGAATTTTATTTAACAGGCTGTTCACTTCGGAGGCGTATAGGGATTGGTGTTTTTCAACAATAATCGATTTAATCGCTTTTAACTCTGTTGTCAAATGCTCTAAGGTTAAAGTCGATTTTTTATTTGTGATAATCTTATAGAGTTCTGCCTCTAGTGCTAATACACGATCTTCAACTCCCGCAAAAGACAATTTTCTTTTAAGCTTGCGGAGGTCACGATAATAATTTTTTATGATGGTTTCACGAAGTCTCGCGGCTACTTTAAGCGTAATTTCTGGAGTCACAAACGGGTTGCCATCTCTGTCGCCACCAGGCCAAAACCCAATATTAATAATATCATTATCAATATGCTTACCATTAAAAATATTTTGTTGGATGTAATCATAAACTGTCCCAAAAGACTTGTAGAATACATGCTCTAAATACCAAATTAAACTCACCGCCTCATCGTAAGGCGTGGGTTTGGATTGTTTAAAGAATGGCGTTTTTCCAAGTTGTGCTAAAAGTTCGTTGATACGAAACAAATCATTTTCGCGAATGGCTTCTGTCAAATCTGTGATGATTCCCAATACAGAACCTGGGTAAAATTGCGTGGGGTGTGCTGTTAACACAATACGCACTTTAAATTCTTCTAAACATTTTTGAAGATTTTCTAATTTATTTTCAGAAGTCGCAACTTCTTTTAAACTTCGCAAAGTTCCTATTCCGTCCATATTGTTTACAATAGGAAACGCCGCATCTTCAATGGCATCAAATAACACCACTTGACGCTCTATGTACTGTATAAAACGAAACAATAAATTGATTTGACTTTTAGGGGAACGCCTTGCTTGGTATTTTTTAAAAAATGAATTAACGATGGTAGTTGGATCTTCATTGTTAGCAAAGCCTTTTTGACAGGTCTCAAAAAATAGTGGCAATAACGCCCCTGTTTTGGTAATGGAATCAAACGGTAGAGTCATAAATATACTGTTGTATATTTGATATTTTGATAGTACATTTTGTTTAAACCTGGTAATTTTTGGCTGTGTAGACATTGATTCAATTCATTTAATTGCCGTCAAAATTACTAAAGCATCATCAATTCTCATCTATAAAACTGGAATTTTTACGAATATTTATATATTGACTGACTTCTCAAGGTGAAATCTTAGCAAAGCAGAGAAAATGTTCAATATTTTTTAGGGATTTCTACCGCGCTATTTAAGAATTTAAGCGGTTGTTTGCTTTTTTGTATCGATAAATCGTCTGACTTACTGTAAATTTAGGCTTTCTAATTGCTATCTCTTTTTTTATGATTGAAATCGAACGTAAATTTTTGGTAAACTCAAACGACTATCGCGCAGAGGCCTCTTCAGTCATTACGATCACTCAAGGCTATCTAAATTCCAACCCCGAACGGTCGGTTAGAATTCGGCTCACAGATCAGACCGCTTTTATCACTGTAAAAGGAAAAAGCAATGAAAGTGGACTAAGTCGATTTGAATGGGAAAAAGAACTCTCTAAAACAGAAGCGGAAGCACTTCTAAAACATTGTGAAAAAACTATTATTAGCAAAACTCGTTATGAAGTTCCTGTTGGAGCTCACTTATTTGAAGTGGATGAATTTTTAGGAGCCAACAAAGGTTTGGTTGTGGCTGAAATTGAACTTCGTTCGGAGGATGAAACATTCTCCAAACCCGATTGGCTTGGGGAAGAAGTAACAGGAACTACAAAATATTACAATTCCAACCTCAGCAACACCCCTTTTTGCGATTGGAAATGATTGCGTAATTAGCATTAAAGTGGGTCTAAAATTATTATATTCGCAACTTAAATCGATTTTAAAAACCATACAAATGAACACAAACTCAAGTGATTTTAAAATTCAAGAAGCACTGGATGCTCTTGGTGTAAAAGCTATAAATTTAGGAACGTCCACGGGTACAAATAGTTTTTCTAACGGCGTTAGTATCGATAGTTATTCTCCTGTCGATGGCAAGAAAATTGGGAGTGTCATTTGCACTTCTAAAGAAGATTATGAGGCGGTAATGGCAGCAGCAACAGCAGCGTTTCCTAAGTGGCGAGCAATGCCTGCACCTCAGCGTGGCGAAATTGTACGTCAATTTGGAAATAAACTAAGAGATTTAAAAGATCCCCTTGGAAAATTAGTGTCTTATGAAATGGGGAAGTCCCTGCAAGAAGGCTATGGAGAGGTTCAAGAAATGATTGACATCTGTGATTTTGCGGTGGGTTTGTCACGACAATTAAACGGACAAACGATTCCTTCGGAACGTCCTGGTCATGTCATGCGAGAGCAATGGCATCCGATTGGCGTGGTGGGTATTATTTCTGCATTTAATTTTCCTGTTGCGGTGTGGGCATGGAATACGGCATTGGCGTGGGTTTGCGGCGATGTCTGTGTTTGGAAAGGTTCTGAAAAAGCTCCTCTGTGTGCTATTGCCTGTCAAAATATTATTGCCGAAATTTTAAAACAAAACAACTTGCCAGAAGGCATTTCATGTATTATTAATGGCGATTATACCGTTGGTGAGATGATGACAACCGATACCAGAATTCCTTTAGTATCTGCAACGGGTTCTACAAGAATGGGAAGAATTGTGGGGGCTACTGTTGCCCAGCGTTTTGGAAAATCGCTCCTAGAGTTAGGGGGCAACAATGCCATTATTATTACTCCAACAGCAGATTTAAAAGTGGTCGTACCTGGCGCTGTATTTGGAGCTGTTGGCACCTGTGGTCAGCGTTGTACTTCGACTCGCCGACTCATTATTCACGAGTCTGTATATGATAAAGTAAGAGATGCAATTGTGGGCGCTTATGGACAATTGACCATTGGAAATCCTTTGGATGAAAAAAATCATATTGGACCTTTAATCGATCACGATTCTGTAAACACCTATTTAGCAGCTATTGAAAAAGCAAAAGCCGAAGGCGGTACTGTGTTGGTCGATGGCGGTGTTTTAGAGGGCGAAGGCTATGAAAGTGGCTGCTATGTAAAACCTGCCATTATTGAGGCTGAAAACCATTTTGAAATTGTGCAACACGAAACCTTTGCACCAATTTTATACTTAATGAAATATTCTGGGGACGTAGAAAACGCCATCCAAATACAAAACGGAGTTGCGCAAGGCTTGTCATCTGCGATTATGACCAACGAGCTGAAAGAAGCCGAAAAATTCTTGTCTTATGCCGGATCCGATTGTGGTATTGCGAATGTGAATATTGGAACTTCTGGTGCCGAAATTGGCGGTGCTTTTGGTGGTGAAAAAGAAACAGGGGGTGGACGTGAGTCGGGCTCAGATGCTTGGAAAGTGTACATGAGACGCCAAACAAACACCATTAATTATTCGGACGAATTGCCCTTGGCACAAGGAATTAAATTCGATTTATAGACTCTTTATATCTTACTAGACTAATAATGTAACTCTAAAAGCAAAGTCTCCTAGCTTAACGGAACTCCTAAGAATAAGATAAAATGTAATCCGTTTAAAGTATCTGTTTTGGAATAATACTATGTGATAAATTATATGGCTCAAAGTTGGGAAACTTTGCGCAGTAGGCGTGGCAGATCGGACTTTATATCTGTGATTTATTTGCTAAATTAGGTGCAAAAACCGCTACCCCTTCAACCCTAACATCAAATAAAATGAAAGTTACTCTCGAAAAAAATGAAAAGCTGGGAGCTTTGGTCTTTGCCTCTATTTACCCCCTTTACTGGAATAGGTTGGAAAAACATGGAAGAACCAAAGAAGAGTTCCATAACGTCATAGAGTGGTTTACTGGTTTTAATGAAAGCCAATTACAAACCCTTATTACTGAGAAAGTCACGTTTAGAACCTTTTTTGAAAAGGCCACAATTCACCCCAATGCTCACCTAATTAAAGGCGTAGTTTGTGGATATCGAATTGAAGAAATAGAGGAGGAGTTTGAATTATACAAACAGTGCAGACGTATGGAAAAATTAATTGATGAATTGGCTCGAGGTCGTAAAATAGAAAAAATTTTGCGTGAAGAAAACAAATAGACCCTTCGGCTTAAGCCTTCTAACTATACTTTGCCTTTCTTAAAATTCGCATGCTTTCTTTATAGAGTGCATACACCTCGTCGCTGTGTTTATACAATAAGGGCTTTGCGGCTTGAAGTTGTGAGAGTGCTGCATCAAAACCATTAAAATAACAGATTAAATAAGTCGCAGGAACATTTTTTAAATCTTTGAGCTGCGCAGCTGTCAGTTTCATCCCTTGCTTCAGTCGGTCTATAAGCGCATTATTCGCATTAAAAATATGGTGTAGAATTTTTTTATCGTACTGCGGTGGCTTAAACAACAATTTGGAGTCAATGCTGTAAATGGCATTATTCCCAAAAGTAATGACCGTTTCCTCCAACTGGTAATAGGTGTTTTTACCGTTCAATCCCAAATTCACATACTCAATAATTTTAAAAGAATCGTTGTCGTAAGAGAGTTTCACAGCATCCAAAGTCGAATAAAACAAACGCACTTGCTCATTAATCAACTCAATATCCACCCGCGAATAAAACGTTTGAGTCTTGATCTTCTTTTTTTGACCAGACCAACACATCACAAAATATTCTTTAAAAACCTTATACGTTGGATTATAGTCTTTGCGTTGTGTCATAAAATCAAACACCCCGTCCAAGGTATATTCAATGTTATTTCGGGAATGGGACTCAATAGACGCCACAATTTCAGAATTAGAATCCGTCAATTCAATATCAAACACCTTTGGCACACTCATACTGCCGTCTCTAAAAAACACATTTCCTCCATAATATTTCCAAATATTTTTTCGAAGCGAGGTAATTTCTTGGGATTCTTTTGGGCGAATGGTCACCAATCCCACCACCTTATCGTTGTCTAAATGTGGAAACGGAATGTTTTCGTACTGAATAATTGGTGGGTGACTTAAATAGGCGTTCACCAAATTTTGAATTTTACTATCATCAAAAAAATCAACCCCAATAATGTGGCTGTACTGATCGTCCACCCCAATCACGATGTACGAATTGTTATTTGGGTTGCTATTGGATAAGGCACAAATGTGTTTCAAAAACTTTGCTTTACCCTCTTTGCTGCTGATGTTAATTTTTAACTTTTTATCATAAAAACTGCTCTCGTCATTATGCGCAAGAAGATTTTTGATAAGCAGTCGTTTATTAATCATTTTTAAGTCTTTTAGGGAACCTCATGCCCTTGGCTTGATTCCAGTATTTTAAACCAATCTTGAGTTGATAAATGTATAGACACGGCGTTCGAAGCCGCTTTAATGCGTTCTAAATTTGTACTCCCAATCACAGGGTGAATCCCTGAGGGGTGATGTAAGATCCAAGCCAACATTAACTGATCTGGTGTGGCGTTATACACAGCAGCTAAACTCTCGAGTTGGTCTAAAATACGTTTTTTTTGAGGAGTGGTTTCTTCGCTAAAAATGCCGCCTAAAGGTGCCCATGCCATCGGTGTGATTTTTTGTGTTAGCATCTGGTCCAAACGTCCGTCAAACAGGGCCTGACACTGCACAGCAGAGAACTCAATTTGATTGACTGCAATAGCCACTTCACTTGCAATAAGATCCACTTGTGAAGGTGTAAAATTAGACACTCCAAAATGATTTATTTTTCCTTCTTTTTTTAAACGTTCAATCGCCTCCATAACTTCGTAAGGATGCATTAACGGACTGGGACGATGAATCAAAAGCACATCTAAATAGTCTGTTTGTAAATGCTTGAGAGATGCCTCTGCAGAAGCAATAATATATGCTTTTGAACAATCGTAATGTTTGAGTTCGTTTGAACGGTTTGGAGTTTTTAATTGAATCCCACACTTAGAAATAAATTGAACGCTTGAGCGCGATATCCCTGTCTTGGAAAACGCCGTTCCAAAAGCAGATTCTGTAGTATAGCCGCCATAAATATCGGCATGGTCAAAAGAACTGATGCCTAAATCGACCGTTGTTTGAATCATGCGTTGTACCTCATTTGTGTTGAAATTTTTCCCCCAAACGCCCCAAGACATGGTCCCAGCAATAATTTTTGAAAAGTGACTTTTATTCATTTTTGTAAAATAGACTCTAAAATTAACAAACAATCATTTATTATGTTCTAAAACAACCTTAAGTTTTAACCAATTATTAACAAGGAGAACGGAAATATTTTAACAAATTGCGTAACCAATAAAAAATAGCCCAAATACAATTACATAAATTATCACAATGGAAGAAAACAACACCGCTGTTGACATTGCGTCAATAAATAAAAAAATTGAAAAAGAAAGTGCTTTTGTGGACTTGCTAACGCTCGAAATGGGCAAGGTGATTGTCGGACAAAAACACATGGTTGAACGTTTACTTATTGGCCTTTTAGGTCAGGGTCATATTCTCTTAGAAGGGGTTCCTGGTTTGGCTAAAACACTTGCTATAAACACCTTGTCACAAGCGGTTGCAGGAAGTTTTAGTCGGATTCAATTCACCCCAGACCTCTTACCTGCCGATGTTATTGGGACCATGATTTACAACATCAAAGCCAATGATTTTACGATCAAAAAAGGCCCTATTTTTGCAAACTTTGTACTGGCTGATGAAATCAACCGTGCGCCCGCAAAAGTTCAGTCGGCACTCCTAGAGGCAATGCAGGAAAAACAAGTCACCATTGGCGATGAAACCTTTGTTTTGGATAAACCCTTTCTTGTCATGGCAACTCAAAATCCAGTAGAACAAGAAGGAACTTACCCGCTTCCTGAAGCTCAAGTGGATCGATTCATGTTAAAAACAATTATCGATTATCCAAAAATTGAAGACGAACAGCATATTGTTCGAGCCAATTTAAAAGGTGCGTTTGAAAAAATTAAACCGGTTGTAACGGTCAAACAAATTTTGAGTGCTCAAGCCGCAGTTAGAGAGGTTTATATGGATGAAAAAATTGAAAAATATATTTTAGACATCGTGTTTGCAACGCGATATCCAGAAAAATACCGCTTGGCAGAACTGAAACCTTTAATTTCTTTTGGGGCCTCTCCAAGAGGAAGTATCAACCTAGCAACCGCAGCAAAGTGCTATGCTTTCATTAAACGCCGTGGATATGTGATTCCAGAAGACGTTCGTGCTGTCGTCTATGACGTATTGCGCCACCGTATCGGAATTACATATGAAGCAGAAGCGGAAAACGTAACTTCAGAAGATATTATTAGTAAAATTGTTAATGTTATTGAGGTGCCTTAATTCGTAGTGACTTTTTGTGAGATTTATAAATCATACACACCCAACAGCACACTTATCAAATGGATACCAAGGAATTACTAAAAAAAGTTAGAAAAATAGAGATCAAAACACGGCGGTTGTCCGACCATGTGTTTGGAGGCGAATACCACTCGACTTTCAAAGGCCGTGGAATGACCTTTTCTGAAGTGAGACCGTATCAATATGGAGATGATGTTCGAAACATTGACTGGAACGTTACGGCTCGCTGCAACGAACCACACATTAAAGTATTTGAAGAAGAGCGCGAACTGACAATGATGCTAATGGTTGATGTCTCGGGATCCAAATTGTTTGGAACCGAACCACAGTTTAAAAATGAAATTGTCACTGAAATTGCCGCGACCTTAGCATTTTCAGCAACACAAAACAATGATAAAATTGGGTTAATTTTATTTTCTGATGGGATTGAATTGTACATCCCACCAAAAAAAGGGCGTTCTCATGTGTTGCGAATTATTAGAGAATTGATTGAGTTTGAACCTAAAAGTAAGCTCACAGATATAGCAGAAGCCCTAAAGTTTTTGTCAAATGTGATGAAAAAGAAAGCCATTGTCTTTTTGCTTTCTGATTTCATGTCTGAAGACTATCAACACAACTTGAAAATTGCTTCAGGAAAACACGACATCACAGGAATCCGAATTTATGACAAATACGAGGCTGAAATTCCAAATTTAGGAATGGTGCAAATGGAAGATCAAGAAACTGGCGCCTCATTTTTAGTGAATACCGCCTCAAAAACAGTGCGTAAAAACTACCAAACAAACTATCAAAACAAGCTTCATTATTTCTCTGATAGTTTTAAGAAATCGGGAGCTGGAGCGCTCGGGTGTAGAGTCGATGAAAGTTATGTAAAGAAATTATTGGGTTATTTTAAACAACGTGGATAAGTCGTACATGAAAACAGAAAGAACCATAAAACAGCGTTCTACTCAAAACATCCTTTTGAGTCTTTTCTGTGTACTTATTTCTCTTATAGGCTATAGTCAAGTAACGTCTAGTATCGATTCAACTGCCATAAAAATTGGAGCCGAGTTGTTTTATAAAATCCACGTGAAAACCGACTCCACCACGCTTGTGGTATTCTCTGAAGAACAAACATTTCAGCCACTTGAAATGATCAACAGTTATTCTATTGACACCACCAAAAAAGAGGGCTATTATCAACTCACTAAAACCTATGGACTTACTCAATTTGACTCTGGAGTTTATACCATTCCAAAACAAAAAATTAGGATTGGAGAGAATATCTTTTTCACAGATTCTTTACAAGTTCAGGTTAATCCAGTTGTTGTAGATACAAGCAAGCAAAAGCTGTTTGATATTAAACCGCTTATCGAAGTTGATAAAAAACCTTCTAAAATTTGGAGAACTCTTGGGTTCATCTTACTCGCCTTACTTGGAATTGGAGGGGTTTTATACTGGTTTATATGGCGTAAAAAACCCATGTCCGAAGCAGAGAAAATTGCAGCTCTAAAACCTTATGAACGCGCCAAACTAGCGCTTGAAAAGTTAGACGAAGAGCGGTACTTTGAAAATGAAGAAATAAAAACATATTACTCGGATTTGACCTTAATCTTAAGACAGTATCTAGATGAAAAAGTGTACGAACAATCGTTAGAAAGTACAACAGACGAATTGATATTCCGCCTAAAAACACTTGAAGCCGCCAATCAAATTAAGTTAAGTAAAGAAACCATTCAGAATATTGAAACTATTTTGAAACGTGCCGATTTGGTGAAATTTGCTAAATCGAAACCCGATTATCAACTCGCAAAACTCGATAAGAATACCATCGATTTGGAGATTGACCATGTAAAAGAAGGACTTCCTGAACCTACCGAAGAAGAGTTGTTACAAGATTTAGCCTACCGTGAGGCACTCGCCCGAAAACAAAAACGCAAAAAAATTAAACAAATCACTGCAGCCATTCTAGGTGTGTTTTTAATTACCATGATTGGGCTTGTAATTCGATCTGGGTTCACAGAAGTCAAAGACACCGTGCTTAGAAACCCAAGTAAACTTTTATTAGAAAAAACGCCGTGGGTGACAAGTGAATATGGCGCTCCTGGAATCACCATTTCAACACCTGAAGTTTTGCAGCGTCAAATCGTAGAGCTTCCCGAAGAAATGAAAGGCAAGGTTCAAACAGTCACTTTTGCTTATGCTGGAACCGACACACCAATTGATGTGGTGATAAACAGCTCGAAATATGCGGCGGAAACCGACGAAGAGGGCAAGCAAAAAGATGTTCCAATTGACCTTTTAAAAGTAGCGGAAGGGGTCTTAGACCGTTTTGAAGAAAACGGGACTAAAAATATTATCACACGTAACGAACAGTTTATAACGCCCAATGGACAAGAAGGAATCAAAACGTTTGGAACCGCAGAATTTCTTGTAGAAGACAAACTCGTAAAGGGGGCGTATATACTATTAGGATTCTCGACACCCAATTTGTTACAACAAGTTATTTTGACTTGGAAAGAAGAGGATGTATATGCCGACCAAATTGTCGAGCGTATTTTAAATTCTATCGAACTCATTAAACTCACAAAAGACGACAAGTAATGTTTAACGGAATCGATTTTACTCAAAAAGAATTTTTATGGCTGCTGCTTGTGGTGCCTTGCTTGGTGTTTTGGTATGTGTTGAAACACAAAAAACAAACCGCTCAATTGAGCATTTCAAGCACGCAGGGCTTTCAAAGAAACACGGTTTGGAGTACGCTCAAACACTCTTTATTTATTTCCAGAATGGCAGCGATTGTTTTGGTGGTTTTGGCACTTGCACGTCCTCAAACGGTGGATGTATCTTCCAAAACAAAAACAACTCGCGGAATTGATATTGTGATGGCCATTGATGTTTCAGCGAGTATGTTGGCAAAAGACCTAAAGCCAAATCGACTTGAAGCACTAAAAAACGTCGCTGCTGATTTTATCAAAGGGCGTCCCAATGACCGAATAGGTCTTGTCGAATATGCAGGAGAAAGCTATACAAAAACTCCCATTACAAGCGATAAAAGTATTGTGCTTCAATCATTAAGAGATATAAAATATAATACCGTAATCACAGGTGGAACTGCCATTGGAATGGGGCTCGCAACCGCTGTAAACCGCATCAAAGACAGCAAGGCAAAAAGTAAAATTATTATTCTTTTGACAGATGGGGTCAACAACGCAGGGTTTATAGACCCCCAAACAGCAAGTGAATTAGCGGTAGAATATGGCATTAAAACCTACACCATTGGGCTGGGCACCAACGGCATGGCATTGTCGCCAATTGCCATTCGAAATGGCGTGTTTCAGTATGGAAAAATTCAAGTAGAAATCGATGAAGAGCTCTTAAAAGAAATTGCTGAGGTCACTAGTGGAAAATATTTTAGAGCAACAAATAACCGTAAATTAAAGGAAATCTACAAAGAGATTGACAAACTGGAAAAAACAGAAGTAGAAGAATTCAAGTTTTACAATTATGAAGAGAAGTTTAGACCTTTAATTTGGTTCGCCCTTGGGTTGTTGTTGTTTGAGTTTTTATTGCGATTTACAATATTTAGAAGTTTTATTTAGATGTATCAATTAGAAGAAAAAATATGGTTTTGGTTGTTGCTCATCCTTCCTGTGATGTTGGTGGTATTTCTGTGGACACTTCTCTGGAAAAAACGCGTCCAAAAAAAGTTTGGAAACACAAGCACCTTAAAACGGCTTAGTCCTGATCAATCTGTCTTTAAATCGGTACTAAAATTTTGTGTGTTATCGCTTTCTATAAGTTGTTTTGTGGTTGCTTTGGTCAATCCAAAAATTGGCTCAAAACTTGAGACCATTAAACGTGAAGGTGTTGATATTGTTTTTGCAATTGACGTTTCAAAAAGTATGCTCGCCGAAGATGTGGCACCCAATCGATTGGAAAAATCCAAACAACTTGTGACACAAATTATAAATAATTTGACAAGCGATCGCATCGGAATTATTGCCTACGCTGGTAAAGCATTTCCACAACTGCCAATTACAACGGATTATGGTACGGCAAAAATGTTTTTACAAAGCATGAACACCGATATGCTTTCCTCACAAGGAACAGCCATTGATGAAGCCATTCAGCTGTCGCGAAATTACTTTGATGATGAAGAACAAACCAACAGGGTTTTAGTGATCATCTCTGATGGAGAAGACCATAACGACCTCAGTGTGGAGGTGGCGGAAGCTGCTTCGGAAGAGGGTATCAAAATATACACCATTGGAGTGGGAAGTGAAAAAGGAGGGCCAATCCCACTCAAAAGAAATGGGGTGATTATGAGTTATAAAAAGGATAAAAATAACGAGACTGTTATTACAAAACTTAATTCAGAAACCTTAAAGTTAATCGCAGAAGAAGCTAAAGGGGCTTATATCGGTGGAAATTCTACCGCGGAAGTAGTAGAACAAATTCGCGATGTTTTGAATAAGATGGACAAAAAAGAATTTGAAGCCAAAGAATTTGCAGAATACAAAGATCAATTTCAATGGTTTTTAGGGTTGGGATTGTTCTTTCTAATATTAGACATCTTATTTTTAGAGCGAAAAACAGCTTGGTTAAAACGCTTAAATTTATTTAACGAAAACCTATGACGTACTTAAATAACATACTTAAAACTCTGGGGGTTAAAAATAACCCAACCATATCTATTCGCTATTCATACCTTACTTTATTGTTTTTTATGACCCTGTTTGTTGGGACTGCACAAGAAGTAGATCTTCAATTAATTGAATCTAATGCGTATGTCTTTGAAGGAAATTCAATCGTTGGGGAAGATTTTATAGAGGCCGAAAAAAAATACCGTCTAGCAGTTTCGACAAAACAAAACAACGTTGCTGGTTCTTTTAATTTAGGAAATGCCTATTACAATTCTAAACTTTATGATGAAGCTCTGTTACGCCATTTGGGTGCTGTAGAAAACAGCAGTACAAAAGCTGAAAAACACAAGGCATATCATAATATTGGAAATATTTTGATGCAAAAAAAACAGTGCAAAGAAGCGGTTTCAGCGTTTAAAAATGCGCTTCGAAACAATCCTTCGGACGATGAAACTCGGTACAACTTAGCCCTTGCTCAAGAGTGTGCAAAAGAACAAGGCGACGGCGATGGAGATGGAGATGACGAAGATAAAGACAAGGATAAGGACGAGAACAAAGACGAGAAAGAGGACAGCGACGAAAAACAAGACAAAGAAGATAAAAACAAAGATAAAGGAGACGAAGAAGATAAAAACGAAG
>JABAZA010000064.1:0-16267 GCA_018608725.1 Flavobacteriaceae bacterium | reverse complement strand
CAAGACAAAGAAGATAAAAACAAAGATAAAGGAGACGAAGAAGATAAAAACGAAGGAGATGATAAGGAAGATGAAGACGGAAAACCAAAAGACGAAAAAGGCGATCAGAAAAATAAAGACCCAAAAAACGACAAGGGTCAGCCGCAACAACAGCCTGGAAAACTATCACCACAACAAGTAAAAAATTTACTTGAAGCGATGAATAATGAAGAGAAAAAAGTACAAGAAAAAATGAATGCCTCTAAAACAAAAGGGGTCAAAGTTAAAACAGAAAAAGACTGGTAGAGAATGAAACGGAACATACTTTTACTTACATTTTTTATTTCGGGACTCCTTTCGGCACAGGAGGTATCCTTTGATGCAAAAGTGAGTAAAAAACAACTTGGGGTTAATGAGCGTCTTCGAGTAGATTTTACAATGAACACAGATGGTGATAATTTTGAACCGCCGAGTTTTGAAAACTTTACTGTGGTTGGGGGACCGAGTCAGTCCATCAATAATTCATGGATCAATGGAGTCCGTTCATTTTCAAAAAGCTATAGTTATTTTTTAGCCCCTAAAAAACGTGGTGAATTTACTATTGGTCAGGCAACCATTGAAATTGACGGAAAAACCTATAAAACGCTCCCAGTAAAAATAACCGTTACCGCCGCGATTGATAAGCCTAAAGACCCGAACGATCCTAATTATATTGCTTCAGAAAAAATTCACTTGGTCGCTGAAATTTCAAACGGAAACCCATATTTAAACGAAGCGATTACTGTGGTTTACAAACTGTATGTCGCTCAAAATACAGGGGTTCGAAACTGGCGAGAAATAGACAGTCCAAGATATAATGATTTTTGGAGTCAAAATATTGATGTTAAGGGAATCGATATTAAGCAAGGCACTTATAATGGGGAAGATTACCGCTACGTTGTCCTGAGAAAAACCGTTTTGTACCCTCAAAAAACAGGAAAACTAACGATTGAACCTCTATCTCTTGATATCACGGTTGAGGTTCCTTCTAATAGACGTGACGTTTTTGGTAGAAGTTTTATGAGTACCGTCAACAGAACCGTTGCTAGCAGAAATAGAGTTATTAATGTAAAACCCCTTCCTGAAAATGGAAAACCAGAGAATTTTTCTGGTGCAGTAGGATCTTTTGACTTTAAAGTGACCACCAATAAAGAATCTTTGAAAGCTACCGAGGCACTTGAATTAAAAGTGAGTGTGTCAGGGAAGGGCAATTTAAAGCTCTTTAGACTTCCAAAACCTACACTTCCAAGTGCGCTAGAAGTTTATGAGCCAGAGCACTCTGAAAAGGTAAACACAAGAACCTCGGGGATGCAAGGAACCATTAGCGACAGCTATACAGTCGTGCCAAATTTTCAAGGAAGTTATCCAATTCCAAATGTGTCCTTTTCTTATTTTGATTTAAAAACAAAGCAATATAAAACACTCACTTCAGAACGCCTCATTATTGAAGTTAATGAAGGGCCTCAAAGTGCTGGAAGCACAAACAACACCCCTGGAGTCCTTACAGAAAATATCATCCCTGCTAATTTAAATTCATTTAGTTCCTTCAAAACAAGTACTAAATTTCAACCGATTATTTCAGAGCCCTTTTTTAATTCCAACTTGTTTTGGTTCTTATTATTAGGTCCATTCCTGTTAATACCATTTATTATGTTTGTGGTTAAACGCCGAACGACACGCGCTTTGGATGTGACCGGAAATAAAATACGTAAAACAAATCGATTGGCCCGTAAATATTTAAGTAACGCAAAAAAATCTCTCGGTCAAAAGGAGCAGTTTTATAATGCACTTGAGCGTGCACTTCACAATTATTTAAAATCAAAATTACGCTTAGAAACAAGCGAATTTAATAAAGAAAAAATAGAGGAGTTGCTCGGTAATAAAAACATAAACAGTGCAACCTTAGAAGGGTTTATTTCTCTTTTAACCTCCTGTGAACTTGCGAGATACACACCGCTTTCAACAGTTGACATGCAAAATGATTACAAAAAAGCGGCGGGTGTTATTAATGATTTAGACAAACAATTAAATTAAACAGATGAAGAAGTTTCTTATTTTTTGGTTGCTGTGTTTGGTTGGTTTTTCTCAAAACACAGAGTCGTTTAAGCAAGCAAATGACCTCTATAATTCAGGCTATTATAAAGAAGCCATCGTGCGGTATGACTCGATCTTAGCGTCCAATCAGCATTCTGCAGAACTGTATTTTAATCTTGCCAATTGTTATTATAAATTAAATGAAATTGGACCGAGTATCTTTTATTATGAAAAGGCACTTCAGTTATCTCCAAATGATTCTGATATTTTAAATAACTTAGGGTATGCTCAAAAAATGACAATTGACGCCATACAAGAGGTTCCCGAAAGTGGCGCTTCAAAATTGCTAAACAAAACCCTCAACAGCTTAAGTGTAGATGGCTGGGCAACTCGATGTGTTGGGTTGGCATTTCTTTTTGTTATTTTATTTTTAGGATATTACCTCTCCTACTCAGAAGCTAAAAAACGCTTGTTTTTTGTTTCGAGCTGCGGGGTTTTAATCGTTCTATTTATATCATTAGGGTTGTTGTTCAAAAAAGACAGTCTTGATAATAATACACACCCCGCTATTGTTTTTGTTAAAGAAGCAGGGGTTAAAACGGAACCAAATCTAAGGTCTGAGACCTCGTTTACTCTTCATGAAGGCACCAAGGTTTTGGTGATTGAAGATTATAACGATGACTGGATAAAAATAAAGCTGCTTAATGGTGAGACCGGATGGATGACGCGTTCGGAATTAAAGGCGCTTTAGTTTATTTAAGAATAAATGTCATTTTTTATTCTATCTTTACAATTATCAACAAAAACACAATCGCTATCATAAAACATATTGCCCCTTTGTTCTCTCTTTTTTTTCTGCTAAACATAGCGGGGCCAACCCTTCTGCTTTTACAATCGAACAGTGAATTCTCAAAGGTTGTTGTTTCAACAGAACAAGAATCCGATACAAAAGACATCGAGGATGTTAATGAACTTGTTTTGAACAAAACACCTCTTCAAAGTATGAATCCACGTACAAGAGGTCAAGCGTTGTTGTTTGTATTTTGTAATAAATCTTTTTTAGATGTTTATTTAGAGTGTGTTTCACCTCCTCCAGATTATATTTAGATTACTTCCCTTGTTCACAAAAAGATCTCATCTCTTTTAAATTATAATCTAATATCAATACAATGAAACAACTTTTTTCAAACATAAAAGGCGATGCCTTTGGTGGAATCACCGCAGGAGTCGTCGCATTGCCACTGGCTTTAGCTTTTGGAGTCTCTTCTGGACTCGGACCTAGCGCGGGTCTTTACGGCGCTATTTTTATCAGTTTTTTCGCCGCACTTTTTGGAGGGACCAACACTCAAATATCAGGCCCTACAGCACCAATGACCGCTGTAAGTATGGTTGTGATTTCCGGAATTATAGCTGCCAATAATGGCGACTTATCAATTGCACTGCCCGCCATATTAACCGTGTTTTTAATTGCGGGGCTTTCTCAAATTGGACTCGGTATTTTAGGCTTCGGGAAGTATATTAAATACATTCCTTACCCGGTCGTTTCGGGGTTTATGACTGCAATCGGTGTTATTATTTTACTGACACAAATCTTGCCTTCTTTAGGGTATAGCCCAAAAGAAGACCTCCAATTTGTCAATCAATTCAAGGCACAGGCCGAAGAGGTGATTCTTGAAAATATTTTAAAAGAGGAGGCTGGTGATGGAATATTGGTCTTGGAAAATTTTCAAGAAACCATTGATCGCGCTTCTTTAATTTCGCAAGATGATATCCAAAAAGAATCTGAAAACTTAGCTTCTAAAGAGGCCTCTGGAACGATCGGCGCACTAAAACTTATGCCAAGAGCTCTTCAAAATATCAACTGGCTAGAACTGCTGCTGGCTTTGGGAACTATTTTTATTATTTATGGGTTTAAACGCATTACAACGGTAGTGCCTAGCACACTCGTCGCTTTAATCATCATGTCTGGTATCGCCATTGGGTTTGGGCTGAATTATAAGCCTATCGAAGAAATTCCTAGCGGGTTGCCCGTTCTTCAACTAGAAATTTTTACTAAGTTTAAATTAACGACCATTACACCCTATGTTTTCACCGGGTTTACACTCGCGTTATTAGGAGCAATTGATTCCTTGCTAACGAGTATTGTGGCGGATAATATGACCAAAACAAAACACGATCCAAACAAAGAACTTATAGGTCAGGGAATTGGAAATAGTATTGCGTCTCTTTTTGGAGGAATTCCGGGTGCTGGAGCCACCATCAGAACGGTAGTAAATATAAACTCTGGAGGGAAAACAAAACTTTCTGGAATGATTGCCGGCATAATGCTATTGTTTATTTTATTGGCCTTAGGACCTATCGCTTCAAAGATTCCTACCGCCGTCCTTTCTGGAATTTTGATAACCGTTGGAATTGGCGTGATGGACTACAAAGGTCTAAAAGCAATTCCGTCATTACCAAAAGACATGTCGTTTGGTCCTTTAAAATTAAGTTCTGAGGTCATCATCATGCTCATTGTGTTGTTGCTCTCTACGTTTTGGGATTTGATATTTGCTGTGGGAATTGGCTTAATAATATCCTGTTTGATGTTTATGAAAAAAATTGGAGATTTAACTTCTGAATATTCCAACGTAAAAGTGTTAAAAGAAAAGAGTTGGCCGGACGAAAAAAACATTCCAGAACGCTTGAAAAAGTCTGTGTTTATTAAGCGTATCAAAGGGCCTTTGTTTTTTGGATCAACTTCAGACTTTCAGCAACTTTACAAACAAATTCCAGATACTGCGACCACTGTAATTTTGCGCTTGGAACGTATGCAATATATGGATCAATCTGGGCTTTATGCTATGGAAGACATGATTCAAGAGCTGCAAACAAAAAATATCGAGGTGCGGTTTGTAAACCTGTTAAAACAACCGCGATATATGATGGAACGGATTGATATCATCCCAGATTTTATTCCGGAGGGACATATTTATGACAGTTTAAAGGCTTGTATCCAAGAGCTGTCTTAATCTGTTTTAAGTTTCGATTATTCGCTTAAGGGAGCTGGGATAGTTGGGAGCTCCAGTGGTGTTTCTTCATTTATAAAATTTGGAAAAATCATTGGAGCTAACGACTTTACTGGATTATAAAGGATGGATGTTTCGATTTCTTCGTCAGAAACAAAAGGAATGGTTTTGTTTAAGGAATTAAAAATCAATAATAGAACACTGAGTATTAAAGCAATTTTAAGACCTCCAAAAAGACCTCCTAATAATTTATTTAGAATTCCTAGAGCTGCAAAATCGGCAAGCTTGGTTAATGCTTTTCCTGCAAGAGAAACCACTAAGACAATGACGACAAATGTAATGGCAAAAGCGGTGATATTTATTGTTTTTTCACCCCATTCAAAACGGTTTGACAAAAATTCTGCTGCATAATTACTAAAGTGTACCGCTCCATAAACGCCTACTAGCAGAGCAAGTAAGGAGGTAACCTCAACAAAAAAACCTTTTGACAATCCTTTGATGAGTCCATAAAGAATGAGTGCGCTTAAGATAATATCAATGATTGCCATGCTGATTGATTTCTTTAAATGATTTACAAAAATTAACACTGATTGCTAACTTAATAACTCAAATGTTTCGTTTCTATTTTAATACACCCTAAATTTACGAAATAATTATGGCTCGAGACGAAGAACTTAAAAAACGATGGGAAGAGGTGGTTAAAAAACTATCCGCTCAATTTTCAGATGGTGACCCCTTAGACCTAGATGGCATCATCTATCTTATTGGGGTACAAGAACTTGGGCAGCTACACAGGACATTCAAAAAGGACGAAAAGCTAAACCTAATGCACATTGCCATCTGTCGGCTTTTAGAGCCTTACGGCTATTATGTGTTTGATTATTTCGATGAACAGGGTTGGCCACATTATACGATAAAAGAAGCCTTGCCTAATTTAAAGGCTGGCGAACAAAGCATTCTAATGAAGGATGCGATTGTAAACTATTTTATTGAGGCGAAGTTTATTAGTTAAGATTTCTTAAATTTGGCCATTATTTAAATTAATCATGATAGAGAAAATCCATAAACTTATAGAGGAGGCTGAGGCTTTTTCAACACAGTCTTTAAAAGAACTAGAAGAATTTCGCATTAAGTTTCTTGGAAAAAAAGGACTTTTAAATGATTTGTTTGCGAGCTTTAAGGAGGTTCCAAACGAACAAAAAAAAGACTTTGGACAAGCCATCAATAAATTAAAAAGTGTCGCTCAAGAAAAAGTAAGTTCCTTAAAAGCGACCTTAGAAAACACTTCGAATGAGGCGTCTCTTTTTGGCGATTTATCTCGTCCTGGCGAACCTTTTAATATTGGGGCTAGACACCCCATTTCGTTAGTAAAAAATCAAATTATTGATATCTTTTCACGAATTGGATTTAATGTAAGTGAGGGTCCAGAAATTGAAGATGATTGGCATAATTTCACGGCCTTAAACTTACCAGAACACCATCCTGCAAGAGATATGCAGGATACGTTTTTTATTCAAACTGATCCAGATATATTATTACGTACACATACAAGTTCGGTGCAAGTGCGTTATATGGAAAATAATCAGCCGCCTATCCGTACCGTTTCTCCAGGAAGGGTTTATAGAAACGAAGCTATTTCGGCACGCTCCCATTGTTTTTTCCACCAGGTAGAAGGGTTGTATATTGACAAAAATGTGAGTTTTGCAGACTTAAAACAAACGCTACAGTATTTTACAACAGAGCTTTTTGGAAAATCAAAAATAAGACTACGACCTTCTTATTTTCCGTTTACAGAACCGAGTGCTGAGGTCGATGTATATTGGGGACTAGAAACTGAAACAGACTATAAAATGACCAAAGGCACGGGTTGGCTAGAGATTATGGGCTGTGGAATGGTTGACCCTAATGTCCTTGAAAACTGTGGCATTGACTCTAAAGAATATTCAGGCTTTGCCTTTGGTATGGGAATTGACAGAATTGCATTGCTATTACACCAAATTAGTGACATCCGATTGTTAAGTGAAAATAATGTCCGTTTTTTAGAACAATTTAAAAGCGCACTTTAAATCTCTTTTTTGAAAAAAGACATTCTCATTCCAAAAGTAAAAGGCATTTCTTTAGCGGTTGTTCATGAATACAACAACACCGATTGGAACGCATATATCATCAACGAAAGGTCTATTGATTTAGAAATGGTGATTGTTGTAACCAAGGGCTACTCTGAGACTAAAAAAACAGCGACTTTTAGAAAAAAAATTGACGTTCTTCCCGCTAAAAGTTTTGCAAAAATTGAAATGCTTTTGGAAGATGTTTTGTCTATAAACAATCGTTTTAACGTTTCTTTTTTTGAAGGTAATACCCTATACGAAAAGTCCTTTGAATTTAAAAAAAATACGATTAACGAAAAGGCACTTCAGCAAATTCCTCTTATAAACCTGAAGGGTATTTTAAAATCTTAACCCAGTTTTTCTGTAAGTTTCTTAAACGCTTTTTTAGCGTCTTTATTCATGTATAAAATGTCATAAACAGTATCAATAATCGGGGTTTGGGCTGGTTTTTCTTTGCCTTGATTTATTTGGTGTGCACTTTTTGAGGCATAATACCCTTCGGCGATCATGCTCATTTCCATTTGTGCGGATTTCACGGTATAGCCTTTACCAATCATGTTTCCAAACATTCTATTCCTTGAAAACAAGGAGTAGCAAGTCACTAATAAATCTCCTAAATAGACCGTTTCGTTGATGTTTCGTTTCATTTTATGGACTTTTTTAATGAACCGTTTCATTTCGCGTGTGGCATTACTCATCAGAACACTTTGAAAGTTATCACCGTAGCCTAGGCCATGGGCCATTCCGGCAGCAATTGCATATATGTTTTTTAACATGGCTGCATATTCTGCACCTACAACATCGTCATTGGCGCTGGTTCTAATGTAATTACTAGAGAATTGATCCGCTACAACGTTCGCAATATCAAGATCTGCACAGGCAATCGTCAAATACGAAAGCCGTTCTAAGGCAACTTCCTCCGCGTGACAAGGACCTGTTAATACAACAATGTTATTTAAATCAACTCCGTATTTTTGATGAAAATGTTCGCCTACTAAAAATCCTGACTCCGGAATAATTCCTTTCACAGCGGACATAATTATTTTAGAAGAAATATCGATCGTTACTTTTTGAAGTTCACTCTCCATAAATGCAGATGGAATCGCAAATATTAATACATCTGCAGCCTCTGCCACAGTGTTAATATCTGTATTTAAGCGCAGCTGGTCAAGGTTTAATTCTACTGAACTCAAGTAAGAAGGGTTGTGTTCTTCGGAAATAATATAATCTATTGTCTGCTGTTTTCGAACATACCAATCCACTTGATCGCTGTTTTCACAAAGCATCTTAACGATTGCCGTTGCCCAACTTCCACTTCCAAAAACTGCGTATTTTAAACCTGAAGACATTTAGATGGTTGTTTTAGCGTTCAAAAGTACTAAAAATATATGTTCTGAACTTTGGCACCCTAAGGTTTACTTAAATTTGTTTTCTATGATTTCCAAAAATCGAGCCTCTATTTCTTCTTGTCCCTCCCAGTTATTGTAGTCTGGCTTGATAATTGACTCTAATAAATTTGTCGCTTCTTCATACGAATCTAAAGTACTTAGTTGAGACAATACCCGCTCATAATCTTCATTATTGTTTTCAAATAAGTTTTTGACAAAAGCAAGACGGTCGTTTAGTCCTATTTGAAACCCCTGTGTTTTTAGCTGATCGTTTAAAGAAGTTTGTGGCGAATCCGTCTCTACGGCATCAAAAATAGGAAGCTGTGCATAGCTTGGTGACAACTCGTTGAGGTCATGCTCTACGACTTCTGAGGGCTCTTCTTTAGGTTCATTTATAGCCTCTATGATTGTGTCAACTTCTATTGTTTCTTCTGGCATTTGAGCAACCATATCCTTAATTTTCTCGATGGCAGGTTCCATAATCGCCTCTTCTTCCTCGGAATCTATATTTACAAACGTTTTGTCAGCGACTTCAACGGAGTCCGTAATTTTATTATTAAACGCCCCTTCAAGTGAATTGAAAAACGAAGTGTCCATTCCAGCAAAATCAGACGATTCTCCTTCCTGATTGTTTTCAAGAAATTTTAAAACTGTAATTTTTTGATAAAGCAACGCTATTTCAGAGTGCATTTTTTCAAGGTCTTCTTTCCCTGTAAGTTTAAGGACTCTATGAGCAATACTTATTAATTCGGACTCTAATTTTTTTTTCATGTGTATGTATTTTTTGTATTCACTTGGGTTGGATGTTAATCATTGTCTTGTTTTAAAAAGCGTTTGACTTGTGCGCTTCATGGAGTTATATGAATTAATTTATCCTCGTTTTTCGTTGCTTGTAAACTATTTATTAATACCCTTTTAAAACTTTTAAATTTTTACTTTTGATTTTTAATAAATTTGTGTCACCTTTATAAAAACGAAAGTAATTTCGTATTGGTGTTAAAATTACAAAATGTTTCTCGAAAATACAGTAAACCCTAAAGAACAATTTGGTTGGATCGAAGTCATCTGCGGATCGATGTTTTCTGGAAAGACCGAAGAATTAATTCGTCGCTTAAGACGGGCTCAGTTTGCAAAGCAAAAAGTTGAGATTTTTAAACCTGCGATTGATGTCCGTTACGATGATGAAATGGTCGTTTCTCATGATTCCAATGAAATTCGTTCGACGCCAGTGCCCTCTGCTTCAAACATCCCGCTTTTAGCAGATGGATGTGATGTTGTGGGTATTGACGAGGCACAGTTTTTTGATGATGAAATTGTAAATGTGTGTAATCAACTTGCTAATAAAGGGGTTCGGGTGATTGTTGCCGGGCTAGATATGGATTTTAAAGGAAATCCTTTTGGGCCCATGCCCAATTTGATGGCAACCGCAGAATATGTTACCAAAGTGCATGCTGTTTGTACGCATACAGGAAACTTAGCCCAATATAGCCACCGTAAATCTAAAAACGACAACCTCGTTCTTTTGGGGGAGGTTGATGAATATGAACCCCTCAGTAGAGCTGCTTATTATAAGGCGCTCACAAAAGAAAAGTTGCAAGACATGGATGTGGTTAGTCCTGTGGATGTCAGTGCAAACAAAAAAGATTCTAATGTCTAAAGTAACTGAAACCACTTTAGAAATTAACTTGGCTTCTTTAAAGCATAATTTTGAGTTCCTAAAATCAAAACTCATGGATAAGACACTTTTTTTAGCGGTCGTAAAAGCGTTTGCTTATGGAAGTGATGCAGTTGTGGTTGCAAAATGTCTCCAAAAAATGGGAGTGGATTATTTTGCAGTGGCCTATATTAGTGAAGGGGTTGCTTTGAGGCAAGCCGGAATTAAAACCCCTATTTTAGTGCTTCACCCTCAGGAAAAGAACTTAGAACTTGGAATAAAACATTGTTTAGAACCTAGTTTATATACTTTAAAAATACTGCAAACTTTTGAACGCATAGCACAGCAACAAAATCAAAAAAATTACCCTGTTCATATTAAATTTAATACCGGTTTAAATCGTCTTGGGTTTGAACCAAATGAACTCGATTTGGTGGCGGAACAACTTTCCAAAACTAGTGCCTTAAAAGTAAGGTCCGTGTTTTCTCATTTAGCAGCGAGTGAAGATTTGGAAGAAAAACCATTTACTTTAGAACAAATCAAGCTTTATAAATCACTATCCACATCATTTATTGAAACATTAGGATACCCTATTATCAAACACTTGTGTAACACTTCGGGGGTACTTAATTACCCAGAAGCACATTTTGATATGGTGCGCTGTGGAATAGGACTGTATGGATATGGAAACTCTGATAAAGAGACTAAGAACTTTCAACCTATAGCGACCCTAAAGTCTGTAATTTCACAAATTCACCTTGTTAAAAAAGGGAAAAGCGTGGGGTATAACCGAGCGTTTATAAGCTCTGAAGACTCAAAAATTGCAACAATTCCTATTGGTCACGCCGATGGAATTGGAAGGCATTTTGGTCATGGCGTGGGGGCTGTGTCAATTGGTTATGAAAAAGCGCCGATTGTTGGAAACGTGTGTATGGATATGATAATGATAGATGTGACAAACATTGAATGTGAAGAGGGCGATGAGGTTGTATTCTTTGGCTCTGAATATTCCGCTGAAACAAGTGCAGCTGCAGCAAACACCATTTCTTATGAACTCATAACGGGTATCTCTCAACGGGTGAAGCGCAAGGTCTTGAATATCCCTTTAGATGAGACATCACTTTAGGTGATATTACATTGGAGATTTACTAAAAAAAAAGCTCTTTTTAACGAAATTCATAAAGACAGATTGATTCGTTCTTCTTTTTTTATTTTACTTCTTTTCTTTTCAGTTTATTTACTAATTTTATCCCCTTAATTAAAGATGTAAAAATAATGAAAATTGCAATTGTAGGGGCTACCGGAATGGTGGGCGCTGTTATGTTAAAATTACTCGAAGAACGTCAATTTCCACTCACGGAATTGATTCTTGTTGCTTCGGAGCGTAGTGTTGGTAAAAAATTAAGTTTTAAAGGAGTTGAGCATACGATTGTAGGTCTTGCGACAGCGGTGGAAATGCGTGCAGATATTGCTATTTTTTCTGCGGGTGGCGATACTTCTCTTGAATGGGCTCCAAAGTTTGCTGAGGCCGGAACGACCGTCATAGACAACTCTTCTGCATGGCGGATGGATCCCACAAAAAAACTAATTGTACCAGAAATTAATGCTTCTATTTTAACGGCCGAGGATAAAATTATAGCCAACCCAAACTGCTCAACAATTCAGTTGGTTATGGCGTTATCTCCTTTACACGATAAATATAAAATGAAACGCGTGGTTATTTCTACCTACCAATCTGTTTCTGGGTCTGGTGCGAAAGCGGTTCAACAATTAGAAAACGAAATCAACAATGTTAAAGGTGAAATGGCATATCCGTATCCAATAGGAAGAAACGCCTTGCCACACTGTGATGTTTTCCTAGAAAATGGATATACTAAAGAAGAAATGAAATTGGCGAAGGAGCCACAAAAAATATTAAACGATCACTCATTTGCAATTACGGCGACGGCGGTTCGAATTCCTACCGCTGGTGGGCACTCTGAATCTGTAAATGTTCAGTTTGAAAATGATTTTGATCTTCAAGAAGTGCGATCTATTCTAAGTCAATCGGACGGGGTTACGGTTCAAGATAATACAGATACAAACACCTATCCGATGCCTATGTATGCTAACGGAAAAGATGCCGTTTTTGTAGGGCGTATTCGGCGTGACGAAACCCAGGCAAACACCTTAAACCTGTGGATTGTTGCCGACAACTTAAGAAAAGGCGCCGCTACAAATACGGTTCAAATTGCAGAATATCTAGTGGCGAATATATTATAACTCCTTAATGCTTTCAATAACCAACGTCTCTTATCAATATAACGATCGTCCGGTGTTAAAAGCGGTTTCAGCCCAAGTTCTTAGCGGTGAATGTTTGGCTGTTGTAGGTGAAAGTGGGTCGGGAAAAAGCACCCTTCTAAAGCTTATTTTTGGTCAAATGGATGTGGACGGTGGTACAATCGTTTGGAACGACCAACCCATTTTAGGGCCTAAAAACAAACTTGTTGTTGGACATGATTTTATGAAGTATGTGGCACAAGAATTTGATCTAATGCCTTATACAAGTGTTTCTGAAAACATTGGAAATTATCTTTCTAATTTTTACCCAACTGAGAAGGAGTCTCGTGTGAAGGAGCTGATTGAGGTGGTCGAATTAGAGGGGTTTGAAAACACAAAAGTTCAATTTTTAAGTGGGGGTCAAAAACAACGTGTTGCATTGGCAAGAGCCATCGCAAAACGTCCTGAAATTATTCTTTTGGACGAGCCTTTTAGTCACATTGATAATTTTAAAAAACAATCCTTGAGGCGAAATTTATTTGCTTATTTAAAAAATAACAAAATTGCTTGTGTGTTAGCAACTCATGATAAAGATGATGTTTTGTCGTTTGCAGATCAAATGATGGTGCTTCACAAAGGAGTTGTCATGAGAACAGATTTGCCAAGCACTATCTATTCGAACCCAGAACACCCGCTGATTGCTGCTTTTTTTGGCGAATACAGCACTATTGAGGGCGAATTGTATTATGCACATCAAATTGTTTTAGCGGACAAGAGCTCCCTAAAAGCGGTTGTAAAACATAGCTTCTATAAAGGTGATTATTTCCTGATAGAAGCAAGCCTAAACGAAGGAGTGGTTTATTTTAAGAATCCAACCGCTCTTGAAGAAAATGCTGTAGTTTCATTGGCTTTAAAACGTTAAAAGGCCTGTTTATAGCACTTGGTATTTCGTTTTTTCATTTTAAAATATTAAATTACATTTTTATAACTTAAATTCATCTTCTATGTCATTCTTTTTTATCCCCTTTTTAGTCATTGGACTCCTTATTTTATTGGCTGGTTTTTTTACGGTCAAACAACAAACTGCGGCAATTGTTGAACGTTTTGGAAAATTTCAGAGCATTCGACAGTCTGGTCTCCACTTAAAAATCCCTTTAATTGATCGTATCTCTGGTCGTTTAAGTTTAAAAATCCAACAATTGGATGTTTTAATTGAAACAAAAACGCTTGATGATGT
The DNA here is from genome assembly GCA_018608725.1 of Flavobacteriaceae bacterium. Lineage (GTDB taxonomy): Bacteria > Bacteroidota > Bacteroidia > Flavobacteriales > Flavobacteriaceae > Hel1-33-131. The sequence continues at coordinate 2,561 of JABAZA010000064.1, read as the reverse complement.
GTTTGTACGACTGAAGGTTTCTGTCCAATTTAAAGTGATTAAAACCAAGGTTTACGATGCCTTTTATAAGTTGGATTATCCACACGATCAAATAACGTCTTATGTGTTTGATGTGGTAAGAGCAGAGGTTCCAAAAATGAAACTTGATGATGTTTTTGTTAAAAAGGATGATATTGCAATTGCGGTAAAATCAGAGCTGAACCAAGCCATGATGGATTATGGGTATGACATCATAAAAACCTTAGTGACCGATATTGACCCTGATCCACAAGTAAAAGAAGCGATGAATCGAATTAATGCTTCAGAACGTGAAAAAATAGCGGCACAATTTGAAGGAGATGCGGCCCGTATTCTGATTGTTGAAAAAGCAAAAGCAGAGGCTGAAAGCAAGCGTCTTCAAGGTCAGGGTATTGCCGACCAGCGTCGTGAAATCGCACGAGGTTTAGAAGAATCTGTTGAGGTCTTAAATAAAGTGGGGATCAATTCTCAAGAAGCTTCCGCACTAATTGTTGTGACACAGCATTATGATACGCTTCAGTCTATTGGTCAAGAAACAAATAGCAATCTTATATTGTTACCAAATTCTCCTCAAGCAGGAAGCAATATGTTGAATGATATGGTGGCAAGTTTTACTGCTAGTAACCAAATTGGAGAGGCTATGAAAAATGGCCCTAAGAAAGCATTGCCGAAAAAGTAGTGTTCCTTTAAACGCATTAAAAAACTCCCATAAATTGAATTGTGGGTGTTTTTTTTGATTATTAATTAATCAGAGTGTGCTGTCTAAATCTGTTTTGCTATTTCGCTTAACACGGGGTGAGCATCTGTTTTTGCAGCCCCTATAAAAGACTCAATTTGTTCGTTTCTTTGTAAATCATTTTCTAAAAGGACTTGTAAAGTAAGAGCCACCGCTATTCGGGTTCCCACTTTTTTAGCCGCAGTGTTAAATAACGGTTCTAAATCCTCATAGGAAACTTCCCTAGCAAGCGTCTGAATCTCTGCTTTTACTTTTTGTTGTTTTGCTTCTGGAAGGTTTGTGTACTTTTTTCCGAGCTGTTTAATGATGTCAATTGCTTTTCGTTTTGGTGCTTGTGACCGCGTTTGATGAGTGGCGGGTTGCTTTTGCTTTGGTTCTTTTTTTGCCCAAGCGTCTCTTAATCCTACGGTTTTATTAAACACCAGGCGGGTTGCAGAAGTGTCTTTGTCAACATTAAAATAACCGATGCGTTGAAATTGAAATTGTGTACCAACTCTTGCGTCCTTAATGTGGGGTTCTACGAATGCGGTTCTTACTTTTAAAGAGTTTGGATTCACAAACGTTGAAAAATCTTCGGTTTGACTGTCGGGTGCTTCGTGCAAAAACAAACGATCGTATTCTCTTATCTCAGCTTCCACAGCATGTTTAATAGACACCCAGTGCAAAGTTCCCTTAACTTTTCGAAGGCTTTCGGGGGTTCCGCTGCCGCTTAAACTCTTTGGATCGTAACTACAGTGAATTTCTAAAATTGTTCCTTTTTCGTCCTTTACAACGCGTTCTGCTTTAATAATAAAAGCATTTTTAAGACGGACTTCTTTTCCAAGAGAAAGTCTAAAATATTTGCTGTTGGCTTCTTCTTTAAAATCATCTCGCTCTATGTAAAGGTTTTGAGAAAACGGTACTGTTCGAGTGCCTGCGCTTTCATCTTCTGGATTATTTTCTGCTTCCAACCATTCTTCTTTGCCCTCTGGGTAGTTTTGAATTACCAGTTTAATGGGGTCTAAAACAGCCATGATTCGCGCTGCTTTTTTGTTGAGATCTTCTCGGACACAAAACTCTAAAAGAGAAACGTCAATAACATTATCACGTTTGGCGACTCCTACTTTTTCTACAAAATTACGAATAGACGTTGGGGTATAGCCACGACGTCTTAAGCCAGAAATTGTAGGCATCCTCGGGTCGTCCCAACCGCTTACAACTTTATCTTCTACGAGTTTTAATAACTTTCGCTTACTCATAATGGTATAGCTTAAGTTTAAACGTGCAAATTCGCGTTGCTTTGGTATTAAGGGCAGAGAGTCTTTTTTATAATTAAAGACGATCTTTTTAAACCAGTCGTATAAATCTCTATGGGGTTTGAATTCTAACGAACATAAAGAATGTGAAATCTGTTCTAAATAATCACTTTCTCCATGCGTCCAATCATACATGGGGTAAATACACCAGGTTGATCCTGTGCGATGATGATCTGCATGAAGTATTCGATACATTAACGGGTCTCGCATCAACATATTCACGTGCTTCATGTCTATTTTAGCCCTTAAAACGTGTGTTCCTGCTTTAAATTCGCCGTTTTTCATTTGCTCAAAAAGGGCTAAATTTTCTTCGACAGATCGGTTTCTAAAGGGGCTGTTTTCTCCTGGTTGTGTGGGGGTTCCTTTTTGAACCGCCATGGCTTCGCTTGTTTGGGAGTCCACATAAGCTTTCCCGTCTTTAATCATTTGTAAGGCCCATACATAGAGTTGCTCAAAATAGTCGGAGGAGTAAACTTCTTTATCCCATTTATAGCCTAACCAAGAAATATCCT
>JABAZA010000037.1 GCA_018608725.1 Flavobacteriaceae bacterium | reverse complement strand
TTTCCAATGTTGTCTCAATTTACTGTATTTCAGGTAGGTAGTTATGAATGTTTGCTTGCAAATACGCCATCCGTAAACACCATCTAAAATTCCAAGTCTTAAAAAATAAGCTTTAAAAAATGCCCAAGAAGGCCTAAAATACACCTTAAAAAGAGAGGCCGAAATGTTTAACTCAAAATAGGATTTAGCTCCAATAGTCGAAAAGTGTTCAACTTTTTCTTTATGTTCGTCATAATCTCTGTAAATCCAATGTAAAATATCGCCTTTTAATTTGCCACTTTTCAGCTTAAGTTTTAATTTATACGTATCGTGTGGATTGATGCCCTTCCATTCCCCGGAATCTTTTTTGAAAAGTCTTAATTTTTTATCAGGGTACCAATCCGAAAAACGAATCCATTTCCCACAATAATTGTTTCTTCTGTTGCAATAATAACCAGGGTACTTCCATTCCTTTTTGAGTTCTAAAATAGAAGTTTTTAATCTGTCAGACAGTGCTTCATCACCATCTAAAGACAAAATATAATCGTGGTTGGCTTGTGTTACCGCAAAGTTTTTCTGTTCAAAATATCCAAGAAACTTTTGTTGAACAAATGTTACGTTAAATTCCTTGCAAATTTCCTCTGTTTTATCAGTAGAGTAGGAGTCTACAACGATAATTTCGTCCACAATATCGACTAAGGAAGATAAGCATTTTCTTAAATGCTCCTGTTCGTTGTACGTTATGATGACACCTGATAGTTTTATCATGTTTATTCTATATTTCTATACATTAACCAAAGAAATAAATACGTTTTAAATTCTTTGAAAGCATTTAAATAAGCAAATACAAATCCTTCTTTACCATCTAAAAACCCGAGTTTTAGTAAAAATATTTTTTTTAGCTTCCATAAAGGCTTTCCTAAGAAATGAAATAAATTGGGTTGTATATTTTTAATATATAATTGTTGAGCTTTTTGCTTTGCTTTTATTGTTTGTCGTTCACTATAACGATCAAAATCTAAATAAAGTTCCTCAATAGAGTGTTTTAATTTTTTTGATGTTATTTTATTTTTAATGGATTTTTTATGAAGTATTAATGGAGTATAGGAGCTTCTATATCCAGAAAATTTTAAGAATTTCCCCATAAACATAAAGCGTGTTTTAACTTTATAATTTCCTGTGGAATCAGTGTTCAGGACAATTTCAGTAATTTCTTCTGCCAACTGAACTGGAATACAATGGTTCGCTTCTAATACTACAATCCAATCATGGCTTGCTTTTGAATATGTTTTCTCAAACAAAAAATCAAAATCAAGGGTTTCAGATTCAATAAATTGAACGGGATTTTTATGTTCAATCTCTGAGAGTACCACTGAATCAATTTTTCCGACAATAATGATATCATCTACAAAGGCGAGACTGGAAATACACTCCTTAATGTAGTTGTGGTCATAAAATGAAATAACAATGGCACTAATCATGAAAATAAAACAAATTAAAAATAATTGTGTAGTCGGCTGTAAAAGTAATAATTTTACAACTAATATAAGCTACTGAACCATGGCGCGTTTACCAATTTTAATGTACCACACTATTTGCAACCACTCCTCCAATAGCAAAGGGTTGACTTTATCCTATGATAAATTGGAAGCACAGTTTAAATATTTAGTAGCTCAAGGCTACACAAGTTTACATTTTAGAGACATTGAAAAGTTTAAACATACAAATGATTTCCCTGAAAAACCCATTATTATCACCTTTGATGATGTTTATGTAAATCAATATGAATTTGCTTATCCTTTGCTTAAAAAGTACAATTTAAAAGCATGTTTTTATGCCCCGTTTTCTTTTTTGGGAGGCACGGATTTATGGAACAATGGAACAGAAAAACTCATGTCAGTTTCACAGCTAAAGGATTTAGATCCATCTGTCATCGAACTTGGATTGCACTCCTTTGCGCACCGCCCCTACAGTTCATTGTCACTTGAATCAATACAAGAAGATTTTAAAAAATGCCATGATTTTGTTTCCAAACACAAACTTAATATATCTAATGTTTTGGCATATCCCTACGGGAATTTTCCCCGAAAAGAGCCTCAAAAAACACAGTTTTTTGAAGAATTAGTAAAACAAAACATTGCTTATGGTTTACGTATTGGCAACCGTTTGAATAAATTGCCTTTGAAAAATAATTATGAGTTAAATCGATTGGATATTAAAGGGGAAGATAGTCTGTTTAAATTCAAAATGAAATTAAAATTTGGAAAACTATCCCTATTTTAATCCTTTTTTAAGAAGCATCATTTTGGCGTATCTCGAAAAAACTCCGTAGGCATTTACTCCAGCAATGGCCAATGCGGGTATTCCGTCTCTAAAACCACCCCTAATAAAGAAACTGTGAAAAAAACGATAAAAAGGTTTGAATATTAATTGAAAAAATGTCACACTTTTACCTTTTTGTAAGAGTTGTTCAGCTTGAAACCAAGCATAGGTATCTTTCTTTTTAATATAATGTTCTAGCCCCTTATAGGTGTAATGTAATACAGGATTTTTTAAACTACTTATTCCCCCTTTTACAATTAACTTCTCATGAACACTCCCTTCAAAATAACATTGTTCTCGAACAACCAATCGTGTCACAGAGCTGCTTTGGTTGAATAAAAAGCGATTCATAAAAAAATGTGGAAAATTCAGCTTATAACCCTGGTAATTTGAATTTTCAATAGCCTCAAGTATCTCTTTTTGAAGTGGGAACGTGATACGCTCATCAGCATCTAAAAATAAGACCCATTCAGAAGTAGCATATTCTAAAGCATAATTTTTTTGATTCGAAAAATTATCAAATTTTCGTTGAATAAACTTACAGTTATAGGCTTTAGCTATGTGCTGAGTTTTGTCCGTACTAAAAGAATCTACAACAATGATTTCATCTGCAAACTTAACCGAATACAAAGCTTTCTCTAAGTAGCACTCTTCGTTAAATGTCGGTATGATAACAGTTAATTTTTTCATTGAATTTTAAAAATCAAATTTACTAAAATTGTTTTCATTTTGTTTTGTTTGTGTCCATTTTTTGATTTTAAATGAATTTATATGTTTAAATTTGTATCATATTTTTAGCAGATGAAAAATTTACCCATAACAGTTATTGTTAGTACTTACAACTCTGAGGATTGGCTTCGTAAAGTGCTAGAAGGCTATAAACATCAAATCTATGATTTTTTTGAAGTCATTGTTGTTGATGATGGCTCAAAAGATACTACAAGGGAATTAATTGATAGCTTCAGAGCAGATTATCCAGTACCCTTGCGTCATTTATGGCACGAAGATGAAGGGTATAGAAGACAACGAATTTTAAATATTGCTATCACTAAAGCTGCTCATGATTATATTTTATTTACAGATGGAGATTGTATTCCAAGATGTGACTTTGTATCTGAACACGCAAAATATGCTCAAAAGGGATATTTCCTTTCTGGCGGATATTGTAAACTTAATATAGATTTGAGTAAAAAAATCACTCAAAATGACATTGCTACAGCCAATTGTTTTGATACAAAGTGGTTAAATAAACAAGGTGATTTAGGGTTTAAGCAAGGTTTGAAAATTTCTTCTGGCCCTACTTTATCAAAAATTTTAGATTTTTTGACTCCAACAGCAGCTACATTTAATAACTGTAACTCCTCGGCTTGGAAATCCGATTTAATAGCGATTAACGGCTATGATGAACGTATGAAATATGGTGGTCCAGATCGTGAAATAGGGGAGCGCTTAGTGAATTTTAAAATCCGTCCAAAACAAATCAGACATAAAGCAATCTGTTTGCATCTCGATCATCCTAGAGGATATAAAACTAAAGAATCTTTAGAACGAAACTTAGAGATCCGTCGAATTGTGAAAGCCGAAAAAAGGACATGGACTAATTTTGGGATTATTAAATCTGAAGAATAATTTAAAGTTTACGATAAACGCCTACTTTCCAATAAGTACCTTCTTTTTTTGTTTTAACCGTTGTAAAATCTAGTTGTTCTAATTCTGGATTATCAAAGTATTCCCAACATCCAACACCTTCTTTATAGATGGAGTTGATTAAGATTCCACCTTGTTTTAATTTTCCTAAAATTCTCTTTAGAACTTTAGCTCTAACAGCGTCATTAATATAATAAAAAGCTTCATTAAACACGATGACATCAAATTCTTGAGGAGGCGTGTAGTAATGCAAATCTGCAACCTGAAAATCTGCATTATTAAAATTACACTTAGTGGCGGATTTAATTGAAACTTTAGAAAAGTCAACCCCTAAAAAATAACCAATAGCTTCTTCGTCTAACCGTAATCTTAAAACTCCTTCGCCTGCGCCTAAATCCAAAATGCTAGGATTTGCTTTGGAATGATGTTTTATAGCCTTTACTATTTTAGCATATCGAGGTGCTTCAACATCATTTTTAAGATACTCCCATCGCCCTTTTTTGTACTGACGATTCCAACGATTTTTTCGTCTCCATATATGAAATTGATCTATTAGACTTAGTTTGCTCATTTGATATGATGTTTTAGAAAAGGTATAAGTTTTTTAAGAATAATTTTAGGGGTCAGTTGATTGTATAAAACTGTAGGATCTTTTTCGATTTTTTTGCGATCCTCTCTCGAAATGGAAAATAAATCGGGTTTTTCATCTAATAAGTGTATTGAGGTATGCAACTCACCATCTTCAAAACTTGCCCAGTCTGATTTTAAGACATAAGGTGAGAATATTGTAAATGTTGGTTTATCAAGTGCTTTTGCAATATGAACACTTCCGCCTTCGTTTGCGATCAGAAGTTTACATTGATTCATTAAAGAAATAAAACCTCTGATATTCGATTCATAAAGATCAAAAATGATCGCCTCTTGGTGCTTACAGGCCTCATAAATTTTAGTAGCTTCTGCTTTTTGGTTGGGTGCATAGTTGAACAGTATATTCACTTCAAAATTTGAAGTTACATAATCAATGAGTGCAACGATATACGAATATGGCATAGATTTTTGAGGCGTACTTCCCAAAACCCCAACCATAACCACCGGTTTAGAATAGTTATTTAATTTAGAATACTTTTTTTCAGTATCTGTTAAATAGAGTTTAGGTGTGTAAATAGGAGTTTCTAAAGGGAATACGGAATCCACTAGGTGTACTCTTTGCTCAATAGATTTTCCACAAGGCATTGTTTTTTTCTCTAAAGGATGTATGTTATGAGTGTAAGAATTAAATAGAGAAGTTTTACCTTTTTTTTGATACCCAACACGAATACTTGCTTTTGAAAAAAATGAAATGAATTTACTTTGAAATTTTGAATAGGGATCAAAAATAATATCGTAGTTTTCTCTTCTTATATGCCCAGCTTTTTTGACGAGGTTTGGAATTTTCTTTAATTCCTTTTCATTAATTGGGATAATTCTGTCAATATTGGGGTTGTTTTCAATGACACCTGTTGTATAATTATAAACAAAATAGTCAACCCTAGAATTTGGGAATAACTGTTTAATATTAGCAGCGATTAAAGAGGCAATGAGTACATCGCCGATTCGCTTATTTTGAATTACAAGTATTTTTTTCATTAACTACTAAAGACTATCTTAGCAAGATATTACTTTTTTTAAAGTTACTAAAAATTTACATGAATAATATTATTGTACATTCCAAATTCATCTCTTATTCAGCAGCGATATCTAAGGCAATAAGTGATTTTGAAACCTCGGGAGTTACCGTGCTAAAAGGAAATCGAAACACCATAAAATCTCTAAAAATTGAGGGATTGCATTTGAATATTAAACAATTCAAAACTCCAAATTTTTTCAATGCGTTCATTTATAAATACATTCGTAAATCCAAAGCGCGAAGATCCTATGAGTATGGAACTATATTAACTCAAAAATCTATTTTAACACCCACTCCAATTGCATATTTTGAAACCTTTTCGTGGTTTGGTCTCAAACAAAGTTACTATGTCAGTCAGCATCTCGCTTATGATTTTGATTTTAGAGTGTTGATACACGATTTAAAGTTCCCTAATAGAGTTGAAATCCTTAAACAGTTTACAGCTTTCACCTTTAAACTCCACGAACAAAAGGTTAATTTTTTAGATCATTCACCTGGAAACACACTCATCGTAAAAACATCTGAAGATAACTATGATTTTTATTTAATTGATTTGAATCGCATGCGTTTTGAGACGATGAATTTAAAAAAACGAATGCATAATTTTAGACGCCTCTGGATGTCAAAGACAATGATACACATTATGTCTAAAGAATATGCAGCTTTAAGCAAAACCCCGTTTTCTAAAATTCAAAGCGAAATGCTTCGTTACAGCCGTCAATTTCAGAAAAAAATTAATGCTAAAAAATTAAAACGAAGTGGTCGTAAAATGGCCTTTAAAACGCCGAACTAAACCGCAACATTATGCGTTCTTAATGCATCGTTTAAAGACGTCTTTTTGTTGGTACTTTCTTTTCGTTTTCCAATAATTAATGCACAAGGAACATTGAAGTTTCCAGAGGGAAACTCTTTCACGTAACTTCCTGGAATCACAACCGAACGTGCAGGTACAACCCCTTTGTATTCAACTTTTTCATCACCAGTTACATCAATAATTTTTGTACTCATCGTTAGTACAACTCCAGCACCTAATACAGCTTCAGTTTCCACACGAACTCCCTCCACAACAATACATCTCGAACCAATAAAGGCGTTATCCTCAATAATCACTGGTGCTGCTTGTAACGGTTCCAAAACTCCGCCAATTCCAACGCCCCCAGAAAGATGAACGTTTTTGCCTATTTGAGCACAACTTCCTACAGTAGCCCAAGTGTCAACCATAGTTCCTTCGTCAACATAGGCTCCGATATTTACATAACTTGGCATTAAGATCGTCCCTTTTGAAATGTACGCACCGTGACGCGCGACAGCATGGGGCACAACACGAATGCCTTTTTCGGCATAACCTGTTTTTAATGGAATTTTATCATGAAACTCAAAGGGTCCAACCTCAATAGTTTCCATTGTTTGAATGGGAAAATACATCACAACTGCTTTTTTAACCCACTCATTGACTTGCCAACCATCCGTTGTAGGTTCAGCGACTCTTAGGTCTCCTTTATCTAATAAATCAACGATTGTTCTAACCGCCTCTTTTGTTGTATTTTCTTCTAAGAGTGCTCGATTTTCCCAAGCAGTTTCAATAAGTGACTTTAAGTTGTCCATGACGTAATTTTTTGTCAAATATAAGCTTAATAAAAACGAATCTATAACAGCTTATACATTTTGAATAAAATTTGTCAATTTGAGTAAATTTCGCCTATTTTCTATTAAAAATTAATCAGATATTAATTTTCTACCTAAAGATTCAAAACACAGTTCGTTATAAAACTGTATTTTTGCGGGATATGGGACGCTTATTAGCAATAGATTATGGAAGTAAACGCTGTGGGATCGCTGTCACGGATGAAATGCAAATTATTGCTTCAGGACTGACCACAGTTGATACCAAAAACATTATAAACTTTCTGAAAACCTATTGCAAAAATGAATCGGTGGATTTGTTCTTAATAGGCTTGCCAAAACAAATGAATAACGAACTCTCTGAGAGTGAGCCTTTAATTTTGAAATTCATTAAAATTTTAAAAAAAGAAATCCCACATATTCATATTCAACGTGTAGATGAACGTTTTACTTCTAAGATGGCATTTCAAACCATGATTGATAGTGGTCTCAAAAAAAAACAACGTCAAAATAAAGCACTTGTCGATGAAATCAGTGCCACACTCATTCTTCAATCCTACCTTCATAATAAATAATTATAGAAGTATTATTTTATAATCCCAAAAATTGTATTTTTGAGCCCTTATATTTAGTAATATGATTTTACCAATTGTGGCCTATGGAGATCCAGTTCTTAAAAAAAGAGCAACTGAAATCTCTAAAGACTATCCGAACTTAGAGCAAATTATTGCCAATATGTACGAGACTATGTATGGCGCTCATGGCGTTGGCTTGGCTGCACCACAGGTTGGACTTTCAATACGCTTGTTTTTAGTAGATACAGCTCCTTTTTCAGATGATGACAGCTACACTCCAGAAGAACAAGCGGAATTAAATGCGTTTAAACGCACCTTTATAAATGCCAAAATCCTTGAAGAATCAGGAGAAGAGTGGAATTTTAACGAAGGATGTTTAAGCATTCCTAATGTACGCGAAGATGTATCTAGATGTCCAAAAATTAAAATTGAATATCAAGACGAAGATTTTAAAACACATATTGAAGAATTTGAAGGCCTAATTGCGAGAGTGATTCAACATGAATATGATCATATAGAAGGTGTGTTGTTTACAGATAAAGTATCGTCTCTAAAAAAACGTTTGTTAAAAGGAAAATTGACCAATATTTCTAAAGGAAAAACGAATGTAGATTACCGTATGCGATTTCCAAATAGTTCAAAAAAACGATCTTAAATCAATAATAATATCAATCAATGGAGTTAGATAAAATTTTAGCCATTTCTAAAAAACCAGGCTTATATAAATTAATCACCCAATCTCGTGGTGGGTTTATCGCAGAATCTTTACTAGATCAAAAACGAATTTCAGTCAGCATTAGCAATAATGTGAGTTTATTAAGTGAAATAGCAATCTATACACTTGGTGAAGAATTGCCATTAAAAGATGTCTTATTCAAGATTTTTGAAAAAGAAAAAGGCGCTCAAACCAGCACCAGTCATAAAGCCTCAAAAGACGATTTAGAAGCTTATTTTTTCTCGGTACTTCCTGATTACGATGAAGACCGTGTGTACCCGAGTGACATCAAAAAGATTTTAAATTGGTACAATTTATTAACGGAGCATCAGCTACTCGATTTTAAATCCGAAGCTTCTAGTTCAGAAGAAGAAGAATAAAAAAAAGCAGCTAAGAGCTGCTTTTTTTAACACCCTATTTTAGAATGTTTGCACATTTAACAAAAGAATTTAGATACAATTGGAAGTTAGCGGCCCCCGTAATTTTGGGCATGCTTGGCCATACGTTTGTTGGATTTGTAGATAACGTCATGGTAGGGCAATTAGGGGCTGCGGAATTGGCAGCAGTTTCACTTGGAAATAGCTTTTTCTTTGTAGCAATGGCGTTTGGGATTGGTTTTTCTACGGCAATTACCCCTCTGGTTGCGGAGGCCGATTCTGAAAACGACTTTAAAAAAGGAAAGTCAGCGTTTAAGCATGGCTTGTTTTTATGCATCATTTTGAGTCTTTTGTTGTACGGAATGATTTTACTGGCCAAACCGCTTATGTATTTCATGAAACAACCCGAAGAAGTCGTGATTTTAGCAATGCCTTATTTGAATATTGTTGCGATATCATTAATTCCACTAATTATTTTTCAGGGGTTTAAACAATTTAGCGATGGTTTGTCATTAACAAAACACGCCATGTATGCGACCCTTATTGCTAATATTTTAAATGTTGGATTAAATTATTTGTTGATATTTGGAACGTTCGGATTTCCAAAAATGGGCATTGTTGGCGCCGGCATTGGCACTTTAATCTCTCGAGTTGCCATGATCGTTTTAATCTGGATTTTACTCAAAAACAATAAAAAAGCACAAGCATTTGTAACCCAAATAAAACTATTTGTTTTGGATAGTTATATGCTTAAAAAAATAATGAATCTAGGGTTGCCAAGCGCCCTTCAAATGTTATTTGAAGTTGCTATTTTTACGGCTGCAATATGGTTGAGTGGTGCCTTGGGTAAAAATGCACAAGCAGCCAACCAAATTGCATTGAATTTATCCTCTATGACCTTTATGATCGCCATTGGGTTAAGCGTCACTGCTATGATTCGTGTTGGAAACCAAAAAGGATTGAAAAACTATGTGGAACTTCAACGTATAGCCAAATCCATATTTTTGATGGGGATTCTATTCGCATCTGTATTTGCAGTTCTTTTCTTGGTGTTTCATAAGCAGTTTCCAGCGCTATATCTGGATTTAAAAGATGTAAACAACTATTTAGACAATCAGGAAGTGGTCGCAATCGCTTCAAAACTATTATTAGTGGCGGCACTTTTCCAACTGAGCGACAGTACTCAAGTGGTGTTTTTAGGTGCGTTGCGAGGCTTGCAAGATGTAAAAATCCCAACCTTGTTGACTTTTATATCGTATTGGGTCATTGGCTTTCCGACGAGTTATTATCTTGGAAAGGAAGACGTATATGGAAGTACAGGTATCTGGATTGGACTTTTGGTAGGATTAGGGTCGGCTTCAATTTTTTTATATCTTCGATTTATATATCTAACAAACCGTTTAATACAAACTCATAACAACTAACATGGAATTACCAAAATTTATACTCGGAGATAATACTCAATTTCCAACAGCAATTTATGTGATACACACGGAATTTCCACGTTTTATCATCAATTTAGAAACGGACGAGGTGGAGTGGTTAGAAGACTTTGATAAGCAAGATGAAGAAGAATTACTTTCGGAAACAGAAACTGCTATTAAGGAAGCTACTGCGTTTTATGACTCAGAAGTTTCAACTTACGACAATTAATTATGTTAGATCAACTTTTAGAATTTGACCGTTCACTATTCCTTTATCTTAATAATTTAGGAACCCCTTCCTGGGATGGGTTTTGGGTGGTGGTGACTAATAAGTTGACATTTATTCCGTTATATCTCGTTTTGATTTATCTGATGGCTAAACGTTTAACAGTTAAAGCGGTTGTCATTTTAGTTCTTACAATCGCTGGGATGATCTTATTTACAGACCAGATTACAAACCTATTTAAATTTACTTTTGAACGCCTTCGTCCATGCGCCCAAGAAGGGGTGTTGGAATACATCCGACAAGGGGAGTGTTGGGGCTTTGGATTTTTCTCTGGACATTCCTCCAATTCCATGGCAACGGCAATTTTTACAGGTTTAATGTTGCGACCTATTTATAAAAACGTGATTTATTATATGATTGTTTGGAGTGTTGTTGTGGCTTACAGTCGCATATACTTAGGGCTTCATTACCCTTTAGATATTTTATGCGGTTTATCTTTTGGAGCATTCGCAGGCTATTTGTTTTACAACATTTTCACTCGTTTACAAACCCGTTTTGTGAAGGTTTAGTAAATATTCAGCTGCGGCAAAAGGAGAGCGTTTGTTTTTAGCAATTAATTCGAGCTGTATTTTTAATTCTTTAGCGATTGTTTCATCTTGAAAGAACTGATCTTTTAACTGGTTTTCAATGGATTGAAGTAGCCAAAATGTATTTTGCTCTTGGCGCTTTTTTGAGAAATAGCCCACTTTATTTGTGTGGTCTATACAGTCGGTAATTAAATTCCAAGCAGTATCGATACCTGTGTTTTCAGCTGCACTACACAAGACCACTCTAGGCGTCCATCCAGAGGCTTTAGCAGGGTAGAAGTGAAGCGCACGGTTAAATTCCTCCTTTGCTAATTTAGCAGCCGTTAGGTTGTCTCCATCGGCTTTATTGATAATAATAGCATCTGCCATTTCAATAATTCCTCGTTTGATTCCTTGAAGTTCATCTCCAGCACCAGCAATTTTTAGTAATAAGAAAAAATCAACCATACTATGTACGGCTGTTTCACTTTGTCCAACTCCGACGGTTTCAATCAGAATTACATCGTAGCCTGCTGTTTCACAAAGCGTAATAGCTTCACGTGTGTGACGTGCCACACCCCCCAAAGAATCACCAGCTGCAGAAGGACGAATAAATGCGTTTGGATTTTTGACCAACCCATCCATACGAGTTTTATCTCCTAAAATACTTCCTTTACTGAGGCTGCTACTAGGATCCACCGCTAATACTGCAACCTTTTTTCCAAGTGTGGTTAAATAGGTGCCAAGCGTTTCTATAAACGTACTTTTCCCAACTCCGGGAACTCCTGTGATCCCAATCCTAACAGATGGCTTTTGATGTCCTAAGCAGCTTTCAATCAGTCTGTTTGCTTTGGCTTTGTGTGCAATATTATGACTTTCAATGAGTGTAATACCACGACTGAGTGCAGCCGTATTTCCGTTTAGGATTCCTTCGAGTAATGCTGCAGCTGAGGGGTGTTTCTGACGTTTCTTTTTTAAATTAGAAATCGCATGTTCGCTCGTGGATTCTTGGTTTGAAACCCCTTTTTTTTCTTGAAGAGCTGTTTTATTTAATTGCTTTTTGACCACATGCTTAGTATTAACGCTAAATTAATCTAATTTTTTATAATGGGATTATTTTTGTGATTGTCCGTATCTTTAGTTCAAATTTTCATGAAATGGATTTTAATACTTTTTTATTTAGGTTATCAGAAGCCCCAATCAAAGTCATTGCACCTTTGATTGATTTTAGCGACTATGTTTCTATAGATTTATCATTGCATAATAAAGCCCTTCAGAATTTTGATGTCAGTTGTTCTCAGTCATGGATTGGTTACATTGACCAATACCTACAAAGTCGAAATAAATCCATTGCTTTTGGAGGCTATTTAGAATCGCGATCCATCTACAATCGAAGCGATCATTTTAATGCAAATAATACATTAGAGAACCGTAACATCCATTTAGGTATGGACTTGTGGTGCGCTGCTGAAACCCCTGTGCTTGCTGCATTTGATGGGGAAGTGCATAGCTTCAAAGACAATACAAATTATGGAGACTATGGACCTACACTGGTCTTAAAACATTGTATTGATACAGTGGAGTTTTACACCCTTTACGGTCATTTATCTAGGCCATCAATTAAAGATTTAAATAAAAACACTCAAATAACTAAAAATCAATGCATTGGTTATTTAGGTGATTCTACTGTAAACGGCGATTATGCCCCGCATTTACACTTTCAAATTATGAAAGATATTGAAGATTACGAAGGCGATTATCCTGGTGTTTGTTCACAAAATAATTTGGCATTTTATAGTGCAAATTGCCCCGATCCAAATTTGGTTTTGAAGTTGTGTTAAGAAATTGAAATTTAACTGTCGGAGTATATTTTAGAGACCAAACCTTTATAGAGGTCAAAAATGACACTACGCTTCATTTTCATGGTAGGTGTAAGGTGTCCTCCTTCAATACACCACACGTCTGGAGTGAGCTCAAAACGTTTGATTTGTTCCCAACTCCCAAAACGTTGATTGCATGTATCGACTTCTTTTTGGATGCGATTTATTATAACTTCTGAAGCGCAAATTGCTTCTGGTGTGGCTTCTACATCTATTTTTTTGCGATCGATCCATTCTTTAACAAATTCAAAATTTAGTTGAATTAAAGCAGCTGGCATTTTTTGGTTTTCCCCAATTACCATCACTTGTTCAATAAAATTAGATTCTTTTAGATCATTTTCGATAAGCGTTGGAATAATATATTTCCCTCCAGAGGTTTTAAACATTTCCTTTTTACGTCCAGTAATTTTAAGAAATCCATCCGCATCAATTTCACCTTTATCTCCTGTGTGAAAATAATCGCCAGTCATAACTTCCGCAGTTTTTTCAGGATCTTTAAAATACCCTACCATCACATTTGGACCTTTGATGAGGATTTCGCCATCCTCTGCAATTTTCACTTCCACGTTAGAAATGGGTTTACCAACCGTTCCAATTTTAAAATGATGATCAGCATGCATTCCTACCGAAACAACCGGAGACGTTTCTGTAAGGCCATAACCTTCCATAATCATCATTCCCGAGGCACAAAAAATACGAGCCAAACGAGGATGTAGGGCTGCACTTCCCGAAACCATGGTGTGTAATTCTCCGCCCAATGCAGCTTTCCATTTACTGAAAATTAATTTACGGGCAATTTTTAACTGAAACTCATACCAAAATCCATTGGCTTTGTAGGGTTCATATCTTTCTCCGAGTCGAATAGCCCAGAAAAACAACCCTCTTTTAATTCCTGTTAATTCGCTGCCTTTAGCGTTTATTTTATTGAATACTTTTTCTAATAAACGGGGTACCACACTCATAAGGTTGGGTTTTATCTCCTGAGCATTTTCGCCAATTTTTTCGATGCTTTCAGCAAAATACACACTGATTCCGGCATATTGATAAATGTAAATTAAGACCCGTTCAAAAATATGACACAGTGGTAAAAAGCTAAGAACTCGAGTTGTACCTTCCATTAAAGGGAGGCGTGGCATACTTGCTAAAATATTTTCTACCACATTGTAATGAGATAACATAACACCTTTGGGCTTTCCAGTGGTTCCAGAAGTATAAATAATGGTTGCTAAATCGGAAGGGACAACTTCTGATTTTCGAGTTTCAACGTCGGATTGTGTGCTTTCATCGGCACCAAGTTCAAATAATGTAGTGTAATTTTCACAGCCTTCAATTTCATCAAAACTAAAAACGTTTTTCAGTTTTGTGTTGTCTTTTACTTTAAGTACTTTATTATAAACTTCTTCATCAGACACAAAACAATAGACCGCTTCACTGTGATTTAAAACATATTCATAATCCTCTGAAGAAATTGTCGGATAAATAGGGATATTTTGCGCTCCCACCTGAAGTACTCCAATATCTACAATACACCATTCCGTTCGGTTGGTTGTTGAAATGACAGCAATTTTATCATTCTTTTGAACGCCCATTTTAAGCAAGGCTCTACTGAGTGCATTTGCTTTGTTAAGATACTCTTTTGAGGACGTTTTAACCCATTCACCATCTTTCTTTGAGATTAATGCGGCATCTAAATTATGAGTCTCTAATTGGTAATGTGCGAAGTCAAAAAGTCGAGTAATTGGTTTCATCGGATTGTAATAAGTTTGTGAGCATGCAAAGTACTAATTTTTAAAAGAGTATCAAATTTGATTTTTCAAAATTATATACTACTTATTACAAAGACTCTAACCAACGTCTTGCATTAACAAACCCTTCTAACCAAGGCGATACAGAATCGGATCTATTTTCAGGGTAGTGTGCCCAATTCCATTGAAACGTCGAACGTTCAATATGAGGCATTGTGACCAAGTGACGCCCTGTACGATCACACATCATGGCTGTATTAAAATCAGAGCCATTTGGATTGTGCGGATACGCATTATAGGCATACTTACCAACAATGTTATAGTTTGATTCCTCATATGGCAATTTAAATTTGCCTTCCCCATGTGAAATCCAAACTCCCAATGTACTTCCTTCAAGCGATGATAGCATCACTGAATTGTTTTTTTGAATGGTAACCGATGTAAAAGCACTTTCGTGTTTTTGAGAATCGTTGTAAGTCATTTTTCCATGTTCGGAATGTTCGGGATTGATTAAATCCAATTCCATCCAAAGTTGACATCCATTACATATTCCAACAGAAAGTGTATCTGGACGGTCAAAGAATTTTTTGAGTGCTATTTTGGCTTTTTCATTGTATTTGAACGCACCTGCCCATCCTTTGGCAGAACCCAACACATCGCTATTACTAAAGCCACCAACGGCTCCGATAAACTGAATATCTTCCAAAGTCTCACGCCCTGAAATCAAATCGGTCATGTGAACATCTTTTACATCAAACCCTGCTAAATACATGGCATTTGCCATCTCGCGTTCGGAGTTACTGCCTTTTTCTCTTATGATAGCAGCTTTTGGCTTGTTTTCCAGATTAATACTAGGTAATTTCCCTGTAAACTGTTGTGGAAATTTATAGTGAAGAGGTTGGTTTTTATAATTTTCAAATCGCTTTTTTGCCAATCCATTGGCGGTTTGTTTTTGATCGAGTAAAAACGACGTTTCATACCAAACATCTCTTAATTTATTGATGTTTAATGTTAAATGATCAGTCGCATTTTTAATGTTTAAAACAGGTTGATCTGTCACAGTTCCAAGTTCATGGAATGCAATGGATGCTTTGGACAGTTCGGCTGCTACAGAGGCATCTTTTGCTTGAAATACAATACCTGAATTCTCAGAAAACAACAGTTTGATGCTGTCCGCTTCTTCAAGAGTATCCAAATTCAAATCAGCTCCTAAATGAGTGTCTGAAAAACACAATTCTAATAAAGTTGTAATCAATCCTCCAGAAGCCACATCATGACCTGCTACAATTTTATTGTTTTTAATTAACTCTTGAAGGGTATTAAATACAGTTTTCACATACGAAGCACTTTGTACATTTGGCGTTTCTGATCCAACAGTATTTAAAATTTGCCCAAAAGCACTGCCTCCCAATTTGAAAGCATCTTGAGAGATATTAATGTAATAAATAGGGCCTGCATTGCGCTTAAATAACGGCTCAACGACTTTTGATATGGCATTACAATTTCCTGCAGCTGTAATAATAACAGTTCCTGGAGAAACCACATCACCATCAGGATACTTCTGTTTCATTGAAAGCGAATCTTTTCCAGTAGGGACATTGATTCCTAAGTCTATTGCAAATTCAGAAATGGCTTCAACAGCACTGTATAAACGTGCATCTTCGCCCTCATTTTTACAAGGCCACATCCAGTTTGCAGAAAGAGAAACACTTTGTAATCCGTCTTTTAAAGGCGCCCATATAATATTGGTTAGTGCTTCTGTAATTGCAGCACGACTCCCAGCTTTTGGGTCAATAAGTGCAGCAACAGGTGCATGTCCAATTGAAGTGGCTATCCCTTCTTGACTTGAATAGTCTAAGGCCATCACACCTACATTATTTAGGGGGAGTTGTAACGGACCTACACATTGTTGTTTAGCAACTTTCCCTCCCACACAACGGTCCACTTTGTTGGTCAACCAATCTTTACAGGCAACAGATTCAAGTTTTAACACATCCTCAAGATACGTTTGAAATAAGTTGCTGTCGTAAGCCGCAGACTTGTAATTTCGGACAATCGTTTGATCCTCTAAAATTGTTTTAGGAGAACTTCCAAACATATCTTCTAAATTAAAATCCATAGGGGTATTTCCTGTAGATTTTGATTCAAATACAAAACGTTGATCTCCCGTTACCTTTCCTACCGTGTACATGGGAGCCCGCTCTCTATCGGCAATTTTTTGTAAGGTCTCAATATGTTTTTCAGCAATTACAAGCCCCATTCGTTCTTGAGATTCGTTGCCTATTAATTCTTTATTTGATAGGGTAGGGTCGCCGACAGGAAGTTGATCTAAGTCGATATGTCCTCCTGTGTCTTCTACTAATTCGGATAGACAGTTTAAATGCCCTCCGGCTCCATGATCGTGAATGGATACAATAAAATTATGTGGGCTTTCAACCATACCTCGAACGGCATTAGCCGCTCTTTTTTGCATTTCAGGATTGGATCGTTGTACGGCATTCAATTCAATTCCACTGGATAATGCTCCTGTATCCGCCGAGGATACGGCGGCTCCACCCATTCCAATGCGGTAATTTTCTCCTCCTAGAATAACGATTTTATCATTTTTTTCGGGTGTATCTTTGAGTGCTTGATCGGCTTTCCCATATCCAATACCTCCTGCTTGCATGATGACTTTGTCAAATCCTAAACGCTGAGCATCTTCTTTGTGTTCAAAAGTGAGTACCGAACCACAGATTAGCGGTTGTCCAAATTTATTTCCAAAATCAGAAGCACCATTAGAGGCTTTGATTAAAATATCCATGGGAGTTTGATAGAGCCAGTCTCGTTCTTTAAATCCAGCTTCCCAAGGTCGATTTTCATTTAATCGGGAGTAGGAGGTCATATAAACCGCTGTTCCAGCTAATGGGAGTGATCCTTTTCCGCCAGCAAGTCGGTCTCTAATTTCACCTCCTGATCCTGTTGCAGCGCCATTAAAAGGTTCAACGGTGGTTGGAAAATTATGAGTTTCAGCTTTGATGGAAATCACAGATTCAAAATCTTCTTTGGTATAGTAATCAGGTTTATCAGCACTTTTAGGTGCAAATTGTTCTACAACAGGACCTTTGATAAAAGCAACATTGTCTTTGTAGGCCGATACGATGCTATTTGGATGTTGTTTGGAAGTTTCTTTTATGAGTTTGAAAAGGGAGGTAGGTTTTTCTTTCCCATCAATAATAAAAGTTCCATTAAATATTTTATGGCGGCAATGTTCTGAATTTACTTGCGAAAATCCAAAAACTTCAGAGTCGGTGAGGGGGCGTCCTATTTTTTTGCTAACATGATTGAGGTATTCAATTTCTTCTTCATTTAAAGACAATCCTTCTTGTTGGTTATATTCAGAAATGTCATGAATCGCCAAAATGGGTTCTGGAGTGATGTCAATGTCAAAACTCTTTTGATGGAGGCCTTCAAATTTTTCAGAGATCATAGGGTCAAAGTCTGAAAAATCAATTTCAACAGCTTTAAATTCTTCGATTCGAATTATTCCTTCAATACCCATGTTTTGGGTAATCTCAACAGCATTTGTACTCCAAGGGGTAATCATGGCTGCTCGTGGTCCTACAAAATTTGAATTCAGTGTTGTGAGTTCTATTTTTGGTTGATCACCAAAAAGCCATTGTAGTTTGGAAATCGTTTCGGGGGTTAAATCGTTTACAGTTTGAACTGCAAACACTTTTATTTCAGGGATTCCAAAGAAATGAATCATTCGTTGTGTTTTGGATATTATTCGATCCTACAAATTTAATGATTTTAAGAGGAATTTTGAATGATTTTAGTTCCTAATTTATGGAGTTATTCACCAGTTTTAAACATCTAGAAATAGGGGGCTAAAAATGGGTTTAAACCTATTTATTGACGGATTAATTTTTTCACCTTCACACCAAAATTAGTTGTCATTTTTACGATGTATAAACCTGAATTTAAAGCTGAGATATCTATAGATTTTGTGGAATTTTTTAGAAGCATTTCTATGATTAATTCCCCTTTAAGTGTATAAATTTCAACTTTTAATGAGGGCAAGGAATTGAAAAAAATCTGATTTGATTTCACAGGGTTTGGAAAAAATGAGACCCTGTTTTTATAAATAGTATTCACATTGAGTGGTTCTTGATGGTTTCCTAAGTCGTCTATATCATCTTGAGGGTAGGCGTCCCATTCCCCAACTAAATCAAATGCAGTGGTTGGATTGATAACCGTTGATTTTCTTCTGTAAGTTGCGTTTTCAAAATTATTAGTCCCCCCAAAGTTTCCAAAGATATCTATGAGTGTTCCATTTTTAAAAAGACCAACAGGGTCATCGCCATTAAACGACATCGCATCTGCACTAGAGAGTTGATCCGCAACTGCTAATATTTCCGCAGAAGCATTGCCTCTAGAAATAACATGTACGTTTCCATCCGAAATAGAACCCGTTAGTTGTAAGGCGACGCCGTAAGCACCATTACTATTCACGTCTCTTGCAATTGTATATGCACTAAGGTTCACAGAATTGCCAGTGAAATTTGCAATTTCTATCGCTTTATTATTACTACTTCCTTCTACATATTCAGATATAAAAAGTTCATTAGGGGTTGATGTCCCTTGATCGGTTGTTTCACAACTTTCGTTACTACTTGGTGCGGTATTGAGTGCTGCATCTCTTGCAAAAACAGTAAAACAGAATTCTGTATTTGCAGCCAAACCAGTGACCGTAATTGAAGTATTTGAGGTACTTACAGTATTTATGCCATCTACATAAACATCATAAGAAGTTACAGCTGTATTATCCGTTCCGGCTGTCCAGCTTAAATTGATTGAATTTACTGTTGGATTAGAAGCGATTAGGTTTGTTGCGGCCGTTGGTGCTTCAGTATCCGTAATAGGGTTCCAAATCATAGACGCATATTCTGGGTGATCCACAAATGGATTTGCATTGTTTTGAAAATTGTAGGCCGCATTATTTCGATCGCGCTCACGCTGGTCCACCGGATCGATGTTATTATGCCAATCTAACAACACTTCAATTGCCCAAGGAAAAAATACGGCATCATTAGTGCCATCAAACATTGCAAAACTTGTGTATTCATTTACAGTGTCTTCATAACGTACAGCAAAGTAGAGCAACGCTCTTGCAATATCACCTTTAAATTCATCGATGGGTTCAAATACAGTTCCCGAATAACCAGACATTGCACTTGTGCCTCTTTTTGAACCATTTAATGAAGTCCAATTTGGGGAGTTTACAGTTCCAAAAACGAGTGAACCTCTAAAGTTATTTACTCGCCCATCTGATGGAATGACGGTATGAATATCACTTTGCATGGGAAAAGCACTGTTAAAGGAGGACTGTGGAACAAGGTGCTCTCTGTTATAGCAATCACCTTCTGAACTTTGATTTCCACATTGGTTGTTTCCATGCGTAAAGTTATAAGGATCCGAACCCGATGGGTTTTCTGAATACATATCCAAAATAGTTCCATCATTTTCATAATTATTTCCTGAAGCAACTGCGATGTCTGAGTGCGTATCAATATAGCCGTTAGATCCGCTTATGCCGTCACCATCATATAATTGGTCATAAGTACGCGATTGATGTCCGTTGGTTGTAATTGTTTTTAATTGTGATTTCAAGGCGTAACCTGATAATCCGTTTGCAGAATCGTAATAATTTGCTGGAATTTGTGCAAAAGACAGTGTGGAAATAAGAACGGATAAAATATATAATTTCTTCATAACAGATGTAGTTAAAAACAATTGGCTTATTTTTTTTCTAGTAAGGCCATATAAAACCCGTCAAATCCAGTTTCATGTGCCAGTATTTTTTTTTCTTTTACAAATGTAAAATCTTTTCCAGATTCTGATTCTAAAAAGGTTTTAATTTGAGCTTCATTTTCAGATGGCAATACGGAACAGGTTGCATACACCATTTTTCCTTGAGGTTTTACCATTTTAGAGTATTGTTGTAAAACGTCTTGTTGGGTTTTACGGATACGGTCTATAAATTCAGGTTCTAGTTTCCATTTTGAATCTGGATTGCGTCTTAATACTCCCAAACCAGAACAGGGTGCATCAATTAATAAGCGGTCGGCTTTTCCGTATAGTTTTTTGATTGGTTTTGTAGAATCAATCACTTTCATGTCAATATTATGAGCTCCATCTCGACGGGCTCTAATTTTTAGTTTTTTGAGTTTACTTTCGTAAATATCCATCGCCACTACGGAGCCTTTATTTTCCATTAAAGCTGAAAGGTGTAAGGTTTTTCCTCCTGCACCGGCACAACAATCTACCACTTTCATCCCTGGTTTTACATCTAAAAAATCAGCAACTAATTGTGATGAGGCATCTTGAACTTCAAACCATCCATCTTTAAACGCTTCCGTAGTAAATACATTGGCACGTTCTTTAAGCTGCAAGGCATAAGGATAGCCTTCTATTTCGAGAGTTTCTATATTCTCAGATTCTAGTTTTAATTTTAAATCTGCTTTAGATGTTTTTAAAGTATTGACTCTTAAAATAACATTCGCTTGTTTATTTTGCATGGCCAATTCCTTGGTCCATTTAGCTTCACCTAGCTCCTTAACACCCAGTTCATCAATCCAATCTGGGATAGATTCACGAAACTTACGGTCTTTAGAAAGCTCGTCAAAACGTCCCTTGATCTTACGTGTAGGGGTCCCCTCAAAATATTTCCAATCGGGTAATTTTATTCCTTTTAGCGTTGCCCATACGGCAAATAATCGCCAAGCGTCGTCTCTGCTAAACGGTTCCTTTATTTGTGCAATTTCTGCATATAAACGTTTCCAGCGGACAATGTCATAAGTGGTTTCAGCGACAAAGCCACGGTCGCGACTTCCCCAACGCTTATCACGTTTTAATAATTTTTGAATGACTTTATCGGCATATTCCCCTTCATTAAATATTAATAAAAGCCCGTCAATGACCGCAAAACATAAGTTTCTGTGTAAACGCATAAGAGAATTAGTTATGGCTGCAAAGTTACGTTTAAAAATGCTAATTATTACAGATAATATGTATATTGAGGATTCATTCTTTTTAAATAATTTGGATCATGAAATATGCACTCACAATCGGATTGTTAATCCTCTTTTTTACGGGGTGTAAGCACACTAAAAAAGTTCCTTCCAACCCATTTTCTAAAGTAATTATTGAGCCCATTATTGAAGATTCTCTTTTGAACATAAGGGCTTTAGAAATTGATAAACATACATTAAAGGCAGTATCTTCTATTGGAGATGTTTTTACTTATGATATGAAAACAGGTCAAACGGTGGTTGGTAGGGTTTCGGAGGATACACTTAACTTTCGAAGCTCTGCAGTTATTAATGATTCCTATTTTACATTAAGTATTGGCAGTCCTGCCTATTTATTTAAAGACCAAGAGTTGGTTTATAAAGAAACAGACTCCGTTGCTTTTTATGATGCTCTTCATTTTTGGAATTCTAAAGAAGGAATTGCAGTAGGGGATCCTACAGACGCCTGTATGAGTGTTGTAATTACTAGAGATGGAGGAAATACATGGCAGAAAATTTCTTGTGAAGTATTACCTCCGGTATTGAAAGGTGAAGCGGCTTTTGCAGCGAGTGATACAAACATTGCTATTGTAGGAGATCATACGTGGATTGCTACTGGGGGAATTACGAGCCGTATTTTATATTCTTCGGATAAAGGGCGGTCTTGGAGTGTTTTTGAGACTCCAATTGTTCAAGGGCTTGAAACAACTGGAATATTTTCTCTTGATTTTTATGATGCCTTAAATGGATTTGCTATTGGAGGGGATTATACAAAACCAAAAAATCAACATTCAAATAAAATTCGTACCAATGACGGTGGTGAAACTTGGCAGTTGGTAGCACAAGATCAAAGTCCAGGCTATAGAAGTTGTGTACAGTATGTACCCAATAGCAATGCTAAGGGGTTGGTCGCTGTGGGCTTTGAGGGTATTGATTACAGTCCAAATGCGGGGGATACTTGGAAGCACCTTAGTGATGAAGGATTTTATACGTTACGATTTTTAAATGATAGTGTAGCTTTTGCAGCTGGAAAGGGGAAACTATCTAAATTGACATTTTAGAGAATAGTTTTTTTACATTTAATTTTAAAGATTTAATTGTAATCATTTTCAATAAAGTCAATATTTTAGTTGTATTTTTAATATATTTGTCATCCCAAATCTTATTTATGACAACTAAAAAAACATTCCTTTTAGTAATTTCACTTGTTCTATTTTTAAATGCAAATTCTCAAAAGCGGTCAAAATTTTTAAACAATCTTTCTATTGAATGTGGTTTAAATTGGGTGGATAGCTCGGGAAACCAAGACCCACTAACCATCTTCAAAGATTATTCCGATATAGCGTTTAATCTCCCTTTTAAATTAGAAATAGATTATCTTTTAACCAACACTTTTGAATTGTATTTGTCAGGATCATCAAACGAATTTCTTAGTGATCAAGTAATCGATTATAGAACTTCAGATGAAACACATGATTATTTATCGATTGATTTTGGTGTTAAGCACGCTGTTTTTGAAGTTGATGTTCTCACAACAAGTGTCGTTGGATTTGCAAATGTTGGATTCGGCGTTTTTAAAGTTGAGTCTTTAGTTTTTTCGGCAAATATTGGCGCAGGAGGAATTATACGCTTAACCGAAAATATAGACTTTGTAATTTCTTCAGTTGCTAAATTTGGAGTTGAAAATGAATATTTGAATTCAAATCATTTTCAATATTTTGTGGGATTAAAATATAGGTTTAGAAGCAAAGGTGATAACTGTTTTTGTCCGTATTAAAATTATTCAAACGACTGCATGGAAACAAGGTTTTTGTAAATTCCATTTTTGTCTAACAATTCTTGGTGTTTTCCTTGTTCCACTATTTGCCCTTTTTGCATCACGATAATTTCATCCGCATTTTGAATGGTTGAAAGTCTGTGCGCAATTACAATAGAAGTTCTGTTTTTCATCATATTTTCTAGGGCGACTTGTACCAAGCGTTCGCTTTCTGTATCGAGTGCAGAGGTTGCTTCGTCCAAAATCATGATCGGCGGGTTTTTTAATACCGCTCTAGCAATGCTCAAACGTTGTTTTTGACCTCCAGATAGTTTATTGCCAGAATCTCCAATATTCGTCTCAATTCCTTTTGGTAAGTCTTTTACAAACTCCCAAGCATTTGCAATTTCTAAAGCCTTTAAAACTTCATCATCAGTTGCATCTTCTTTGCCTAGTCGCACATTATTTTTGATGGTATCATTGAATAAAATAGAGTCTTGTGTAACCAAGCCCATTAGGTTCCGCAAGGAGTGTTTTGTAAGGGTACGAATATCTTTACCATCTATTTCTATCTGTCCTTCATTGACATCATAGAATCGAGTCACTAAATTGGCGATGGTACTTTTTCCACTTCCAGATTGTCCCACAAGTGCTACGGATTTTCCTTTAGGAACTGAAACAGAAAAGTTTTTCAAAACCAAATCATCCTCATATTTGAAGCTAATATTTTTTATTTCAATAGCAGTCTCAAAGTTAGTTTTAGTTAGTGCGTTTGGGATATCTTTTAAAGGCGATTTTGAATTTAGAATTTCCATGACTCGTTCTGCAGCTGCATTCCCTCGTTTAACACCATAACTTGCCTTGCTAATTGCTTTGGCTGGGGTCAAAATATTATAGGCTAATCCCATGTAAACTAAAAACAAACTGGCATCTAATGATTTTTCATTAAGCACCATATTTCCTCCGTACCATAACAAGACGGCGATTACAGTAATGCCTAAAAATTCGCTGGTTGGGCCTGCTAGGTTTTGTTTGTTTAATAATTTGTTTGAAAATTTATAAAACTTTGTAGTAGAGGATTGAAATTTATCACTAAAAATCTTTTCTCCGTTAAACCCTTTAATGACTTTAAGACCTGAAAGGGTTTCATCAACAATTGATAGAAAAAAACCTTGCTCTTTTTGAACTTTATTAGAGTTTCGTTTTAAAGATTTTCCAATGAGTGAAATAACAAATCCAGAAAGCGGAATAAAAATCAACACAAAAATTGAAAGTTTTGGACTGATTATAAACATAGACACAATCGTGAATACGATTGTGAGAGGTTCTCTTACAATTAGTTCTAAAATAGACAGAAACGAATGTTGTATTTCTAAAACATCTGATGAGATTCTAGACATAGTGTCTCCTTTTCTTTTTTCAGAGTAAAAAGCTAAAGGAAGACTTGTAATTTTATCATACAATTCATTTCTCATATCTTTTAATACACCATTTCTTAAAAAGGTGATAAAAAACATAGCTAAGTAACTGAAAAGATTTTTTAATAAGAATGAGCCTATAACAAACCCTACCATAAAAATAAGGACATCATCATTTCCGTCAGATTTTTTAAGCGTAATAAAATAGTTAAGATAGTTTTCTGCATAAGAAGTAAGATTACTGAACCCTTCCCATTTAGGTTTTATAAAAATTGCTTCGGAATCTCCAAATAATACTTTAAGCATTGGAAATAATGAAATCATTGATAAGGTACCGAAAAATGCATAAAAGATGTTGCAAATAACATTCAGAAACGCATAAAATTTATAAGGAATCGCATAGCGAAGAATCGGTTTTAAATAATTCATCAGATCAATTTCATGTCTTTAATTATAGCATCAATTTTAGCATCCAGTGCATTTTCTGTTTGTGAAAACGCTTCTGAGCTGGATAAGCGAGTATTGACGCTAATATAAAACTTTATTTTAGGTTCTGTACCACTTGGGCGTAGCGCTACTTTACTGCCATCTTCTGTGGTGTAAATTAAAACATCCGCTTTTGGTATTGAAATAGGTTCTGTACTATTCTTAATTAAGTTCTTACAAATAGAAAGTTTAAAATCTTCTACAGTAACCACTTTTGAACCGTTGATTGAAGCGACTGGTTTGTTTCGAGCAGACTCCATAATATTTTTAATCTCTTGGCTGCCTTCAATTCCTTTTTTGGTGATCGAAATTAAGCGTTCTTTATAAAAATCATGTTCAATATAAGTGTTGACTAATTCATTGAAAAAAGAACTGTCATTTGCTTTGGTGTAGGCTGCAATTTCACAAGCCAATAGGGTAGAAGTGACTGCATCTTTATCGCGGACAAAATCACCAACCATAAAACCAAAACTTTCTTCCCCACCACCAATAAAATCCATTTCGGGAAAATCTTTAATCATCTTAGCAATCCATTTAAACCCAGTCAGTCCAATTTTACATTCAACTCCGTATGCTTTTACAAGTTTGGGGAGCATCGGAGAGGACACAATGGTAGATCCTACAAATTGATTCCCATTAATAGCACCGTTGTTTTTCCACAAATCCAATAAAAACTTGGTCATCATAACCATGGTTTGATTTCCATTGAGCATGACCATTTTGTTGTCAAAATTACGCACTGCAATACCAAGACGGTCACAATCAGGATCGGTTCCAATTACAATGTCGGCATTCACTTTTTCCGCCAATTCTAATGCCATTTTTAACGCTTCTGGTTCTTCAGGATTTGGAGATTTCACTGTTGGAAAATCACCATCAGGAATGGATTGTGCTTCTACAAGATGTACGTTTGTATAGCCTGCACGTTTTAAAGTTTCTGGAACTGCTGTGATTGAGGTTCCATGTAAGGCCGTAAATACAACAGACACATTTTCTCTTGTCGTTGCAGAGTTTGCTTCTAAGCTTCCGTTTTTAACAGCTGCATTTATAAAAACATCATCTACATCTTTTCCAATTGTATGAATCAATTCTTCTTTAGCAGAAAAATTTATATCTGTATATTCTAAAGCATTTATAAGGGTTATAATTTCGCCATCAAATGGAGGAACCAGTTGTCCGCCGTCTTCCCAATACACTTTATAGCCATTGTATTCAGGGGGATTATGAGATGCTGTTAAAACAATTCCACATTGACACCCTAAATGTTTGAGTGCAAAGGATAATTCTGGAGTGGCACGAAGGTCTTCAAATAAAAATACTTCGATATTATTCGCAGAAAACACATCGGCTACAACTTTAGCAAAAGATTGACTGTTGTGTCTGCAATCAAAAGCAATCACCACTTTTATGGGTTGATTTGTATAGGTTTTATGTAAATAGTCACTAAGACCTTGAGTGTTTTTTCCTAGAGTGTATTTATTGATTCGGTTGGTGCCAACACCCATCACACCACGCATACCGCCTGTTCCAAATTCTAAATTTTTATAAAAACTATCGTTTAGCTCTTTTGGGTTCGTGGATTGAAGTTGTTCAATAGTTTTTTTGGTATCAGCATCAAAAAAAGGGGATAACCATGTGGTTAAATTTTCTTGAATTTGTAAATCTGTTTTAGACATTTAAAAGATAGTTTGTGCAAATGTAAATATTTGCTAACATTTATGAATTGTTTTTAAAGGCTTTTTAGGGATATATTTTAAGCGTCAGTTGCTTCAGATATTAGGTAGCGCTCTTTGTTTTGTCGGGATTGGAGGACAATCTCACCTAAAAATCCTGCTACAAAAAACTGTGTTCCAATCACCATAGTTGTTAAGGCGATGAAAAATTCAGGTCTGCTTGCAATCAAACGACCTGATGGATTCAGGAATAATTTATCAATTCCTAGATAGGATGCAAATCCCAAGCCAATCATAAACATGACAACCCCTAAGAATCCAAAAAAGTGCATTGGGCGTCTTCCAAACTTGGAGGTAAACCATATTGTAATCAAATCTAAAAACCCATTTATAAATCGTTCCATGCCAAATTTTGTTTTTCCATATTTTCTTGCTTGATGAATAACCACTTTTTCTACGATGTCCGTAAACCCTGCATTGACTGCTAACACGGGGATATAACGGTGCATTTCACCATAAACCTCAATGGTTTTTACAACCTCATTACTGTAGGCTTTTAAGCCACAATTAAAGTCATGAAGTGTCAGTCCAGATATTTTTCTGGCAGCCCAATTAAATAATTTTGAAGGTAAATTTTTCGCGAAAAATGAATCGTAGCGTTTCTTTTTCCAACCACACACAATGTCGTGATTTTGCTCTTTGATAAGTTGATAGAGTTCAGGGATTTCATCTGGACTGTCTTGTAAATCGGCATCCATAGTGATGACAACAGTTCCTGTGGCTTTTGCAAACCCAGCGTGTAGGGCTTGAGACTTTCCAAAGTTTTTAGAAAATCGAAGACCTATTACTGCTGTGTTTTTAGTACAAAGTTTTTGGATAACTTCCCAAGAATAATCAGAACTACCATCATCTATAAAAAGAAGTTCATATGAAAATTGATTGGACTGCATCACAGACACAATCCAATCGTGTAATTCTTCTAAGGAATCTTGTTCGTTAAGTAGTGGTATAACTACTGATATATCCATCTCAGTTACTTTTGAAAGTCAAAAGTAACGAATTTAAGCTTCTTTATTGTCAGTTTTCTTAACGATTAATGCAACAATTAGTCCAACAACCGCGTAAAAAGCAAGTCTGAAAACAAATGCTTGACTTTGCATTCCCAATGAAAAGTTATCTTTTTTTGCAGCTTCATCCAAGGCTGCTTGCATTGCTTCTTGAGGCATTCCAAAACGTTCCATGGCTTGTTTGGTGACTAGTAATATTTGCTCGTTTAAATAAGTAGCCGCTTCAGGATCAATAAACGTAAAAATAGCGATTCCTACGACGGTAGCAATCAATGTTCCAATAGCTGTAGTAATAAAATAAGAAGTAAAGGCTTGTTTGAAGCTAATAAATCCGTTCAAAATTCTTCTAGATTTTACAGCAGAAATGACGCCATATGCGACAACGACAACAAATAAAATAATTCCTAGCCACCACTCGGTGAATAAATCCAGATTGACAGCGTAAATTAGTACAGAGACAAGAGATAAAATAGCGCCTAAGTAAAGCCCATTATTAATTGCAGATGATTTTGTTGTTGGTTCCATTGTTTTTTTGTTTTAAGTTAAGTTATAATTATAAGACTCAGACCTCAAAGATATGTTACATTTTTAATAAAAAAAATAAAATTAATAAACTGTTGTAGTTTTGTAAAAAATATATAAATTTGCAACTCGAAAAATCGAATTTAATAGTTTAAGTGATGAAAAAAGATATACACCCAGATAATTACAGAGTAGTAGCATTTAAAGACATGTCAAACGACGATGTGTTTTTAACAAAGTCAACTGCAGACACTAATGAAACTTTAGAAGTTGACGGTGTAGAATATCCATTAATTAAAATGGAAATATCTAGAACATCACACCCTTATTACACTGGTAAATCTAAATTAGTAGATACAGCAGGACGTATCGATAAGTTCAAAACTAAATACGCAAAATTCAAAAAATAATTACATTTATTTTAATTATACTGCAAAAGCCTTTCATCTATTGAAAGGCTTTTCTTATTTTTACACAAAGCTATTGTATGAATTATATACTTTTTGACGGAGAACATAGAGATGCATTATTGCCATTTACCTATACACGCCCTGTTGCAGATATCCGTATTGGGATTTTGACAATTCGTGAAAAATGGGAATTATCTTTAGGAGCGACCACCACCACAGTAACGGAGGATTACCTTTCTGATAAATATCCGATGGTTGAAATGGAGCAGAACGTCATGATCAATGCGTCGTATTTGCCATCTAAAGTTTTAGTAACTCAAATTAAAAATCTAAAAGAAAATCAGGCTATTTACGATGGCGATACAATGGTTGCTTTTTTTAGCTTGGAAGATCAAGAAATAGATGTGAATTCGTTGGAAGTACTTCAATCTGAAGAACCTCCGTTAAAAGTTGAAACTACTTGGGATATTTTTTCCAAAAACGGAGCAGCTATACAAGCAGATTTTAATCTGATAACAGCCGAGAGAACATCGGCATCAATTCCTGAAAAAACAGTAGCTTTTAATCCAGAAGCTATATTTATTGAAGAAGGTGCTAAATTACCGCTTTGTGTCCTTAACGCCACTGATGGTCCCATTTATATTGGTAAAAACTCCGAAATTATGGAAGGCAGTATGGTAAGAGGCCCTTTTGCACTTTGTGAAGGCTCAACCCTTAAAATGGGAACTAAAATTTATGGACCAACGACTGTTGGACCTCATTCCAAAGTTGGTGGTGAAGTCAATAATTCTGTATTCTTTGGGTATGCCAATAAAGCTCACGATGGGTTTTTAGGAAACTCTGTGATTGGAGAATGGTGTAATTTGGGAGCAGATACCAATAATTCAAACCTTAAAAACAACTATGCTGAGGTACGATTGTGGAGCTATGAAACTGAAAATTTTGCTAAAACAGGGCTTCAATTTTGTGGATTAATGATGGGGGATCATAGTAAATGTGGCATTAATACGATGTTCAACACGGGGACTGTTGTAGGAGTGAGTGCCAATATTTTTGGCAGTGGTTTTCCTCGAAATTTTATTCCTAGTTTCAGTTGGGGAGGGTCTAAAGGGTTTACAACCTATTTAACTTCAAAAGCTTTAGAAGTAGCTGAAGTTGTGATGAAACGCCGAGGAATGGAATTTACAGCACAAGAGTCCGCAATCTTAGAGCATGTCTTTAAACGGTCAGCAACTTACAGAACCGATTAATTCTTTTGAACGTTTTTTAGTTCTAGTAAATTTGTAGGATTAATACCCAATCCTGTAACACCCATTCCTGTAAATCGAATCACTTCATCGTAAAACAACACGACTACTGGCGCTTTTTCGATCACTAATGCATCCATTTTTTGATAGAGATTAATGCGTTTTGTTTGATCTGTTTCAAGCATTGCTTGTTCATACCAGATGTCAAATTGTGCATTTTTAAAGTGAGTGTAATTTGGACCGTTAGGCGCAAAATTTCCACTGTAAAATAGAGATAAATAATTCTGAGCATCGGGGTAATCTGCCACCCAACTCGCTCGAAATAAATCGACTTTTCCATTTGATTTAGCAGATTTTAAAGAGGATGGTGGCATCACGTCAATTTGAATGGTCAACCCCATAGATTGTAATTCACGTTGAATAAATTCACTAAAACTCAGATAATTTGAAGTGGTTGTTAATGTGATAATTGGTTGTGGATTCCCTGATTCAATTCGATAGGTTTCTAAAAGTTGTTTTGCTTTTTCGGGTTGATAGTCATAGCCAACATTTTTATTGTGTCCTGGAAGCCCCTTTGGAATAAAACCGCCTACTGCAGGAATTCCAATACCGTTTCTTAAGTACTTCATCATTTTGGAGCGATCAAAGCCGTAATTCACAGCTTGTCGAATGAGTTCACTTTGGTATTCAGAAACTTCTGAATCCATATAAAACCCTAAATATTCAGTATTTAAATAAGGGGCTCTTAGCATCCTTACACTTGAGGCATACCTTGGTTTCAACATCCCATCAGCGCGTAAAATATCATCCTTATAAGAAGCGTCTAAACCAGAGATATAGTCAATATTCCCTTGGATAAATTGAAGAAATTCACTCTGTTTGTCTGCCAAAAACGTAATAGATACCGCTTCCAAATAAGGGAGTTTATCCCCTTTACGATTGGTTTCAAAATAGCGGTTGTTTTTTCTAAAGATTAATTTAATATTTTCTTCCCAACGTTTAAATTTATAAGGACCAGTTCCAATCGGGTTTGATCTGAAATCAGCTCCATAGTGCGCTATAATTTCTTTGGGCACTACACTGCAATACTTCATTGTTAAAAGCCCTAAAAAGGCAGGAAAAGGCGATTTTAAAGTGATTTGAAAACGTTGTTCACTCAAGGCTTTGTAGGACTCTACATTTTGAAGCACCCAACCTCCTGGGGATGCTAATTTAGGATCTCTTAAACGATCAAAACTAAAGACAAAATCATGAGCAGTGACCGTACGTGTTTGCTCTGTTCCAAATAATTCATGCGTATGGAAATACACATCAGATCTAAGCTCAAAGGTATATACTTTCGCATTTTCTGAAATTTGCCACGAATTCGCAATGGCGGGCACCACATTCATTAAAGAATCCATCTGAACCAAGCCGTTAAATAATTGATTGACTGCCGAAATATCTGCGTTGTCTTTTGCAAATGCGGGATCTAAAGAGCCAATATTTTTATGTTCGTTGTATCGAAACACCTGCTTGTTTCTAGCTTCATTAGTACTTGTGTTGCACCCTAAAAATAAAGTGCTAAATAATAGAAGACCTCCGATTCGTAGCCAGAAGTAATTAGAAGCTTGTTTTGTCATTATAGATGATAATTGTAAATTTGTCCACTTGGTAAAAGTACAAGAATGATTGATAGAAAAAAAGTCGCTTTTTATACTTTAGGGTGTAAATTAAATTTTTCCGAAACAGCAACAATTTCACGAAACTTTCAAGATGAAGGTTTTAATCGTGTTGAGTTTTCTGAATTTGCGGATGTTTACGTCATTAATACATGTTCTGTAACCGAGAATGCTGACAAACGTTTTAAAACGATTGTAAAACAAGCTCAACGTTCAAATCCGGAAGCATTTGTTGTCGCAGTGGGTTGCTATGCACAATTACAACCCGAAGAATTGGCAGCTGTCAATGGAGTTGATTTGGTACTAGGAGCGACTGAAAAGTTTAAAATAACCGATTATTTAAATGAACTTACCAAAAATGAAACAGCTGCGATTCATTCTTGTGAGATTGAAGATGCCGATTTTTATGTAAGTAGTTACTCGATTGGCGATCGTACACGTGCTTTTTTGAAAGTTCAAGATGGGTGCGATTATAAATGTACGTACTGCACTATTCCGTTGGCGCGTGGAATTTCACGATCTGACACGCTTCAGAATGTGTTGGATAATGCCCAAAAAATAGCAGAACAGGGAATTAAAGAAATTGTTTTAACCGGAGTCAATATTGGAGATTACGGAAAAGGCGAATTTGGAAATAAAAAGCACGAACACACCTTTTTTGAATTGGTTCAAGCATTGGATACTGTTGAAGGAATTCACCGCCTCCGAATTTCATCTATTGAACCTAATTTATTAAAAGACAGTACTATTAATTTTGTATCACAAAGCAATTCTTTTGTACCTCATTTTCATATTCCTTTACAAAGTGGAAGTAATGTAATGCTCAAAGCGATGCGAAGACGTTATATGAAAGAACTTTATCAAGATCGAGTCGAGCATATCAAAAGCGTAATGCCAGATGCTTGTATTGGGGTAGATGTCATTGTTGGTTTTCCAGGGGAAACAGACGATTTATTTTTAGAAACATATAATTTTTTAAATGCATTAAATATTTCTTATTTACATGTATTTACGTATTCCGAACGTACAAACACCCATGCTGCAACGCTTGCTGGAGTTGTGCCAAAATCCGTGCGTTCGAAACGCAGTAAAATGCTCAGAGGGTTGTCTGCCAAAAAACGACGGGCATTTTATGAAAGTCAGATAGGGAGGAAGCGAACCGTGTTATTTGAAGGAGAAAATAAAGAAGGCTATATTCATGGTTTTACAGAAAATTATGTCAAAGTAAAAGCACCGTGGAATCCAGAGCTTGTAAACACCTTGCATGAAATAACACTTACTGAAATTGATTCAGATGGATTGGTAAGGTTTGAATTTGAACAAGTATTCGCCTAAGAATTTAAATACGAATCCCTACAGGAAGCATTTTTTTGTAACGACGATTTCTTCGTATAAATTTTGCTACTGGTGGGCTTGTAGGAACCACACTAATATTTTTCTCAACAATATTCTCTAAAACGATTTTTAAAAAGTCTTCGATAAATTCATCAGACTTTAAATTTTCAGGAATATTTAGTTTTGTTAAGAAAATTTTTCGTTCTTGTTGAGAATATTCT
>JABAZA010000017.1 GCA_018608725.1 Flavobacteriaceae bacterium | reverse complement strand
TTGCTTTGTTTTAACTTTTTGTTGATTTAGTTGTGACAGAAACTTACCAAAGCTCGAGCTTTTTAAATAGTCTTAATTGGTCAATTGGTCCTTTATAAGATGTAAGCCAAACGAACGAGTTCGAACTTCAAAGGTGAATGCTATTTTTTTAGGTCAATACCGATTTTATTGGAATATCAAAGTAAACCAACATTGCTTTATAAATCATTTTCCTTAAAAAATTTCAGAGATAAAGAACTTATATCCCCAAAAACTTTGTTGACATTTAAAAAAAAATTAAAAAAATTATCCAACGTATTCATTTTTAACTTTTCTTTGCTAAACAATTGATGAATCATACATCATTTGGCTGAACACTTTGAAATCTGTTTCTACGTTCGGTGCTCTGGGAATTAGGAAGTCAAACTCAGATATGGTTTATAGTTTAAACCCCCGAAATTTAAAGCTAACTTCCGGTTTTATGTATTTCTTCAACAAGAAAATTTGCTTTTTAATATTGCAAATTTGAATTTCATTGTAATAAACTTACTGGACAAAAACTAGCCAATTCTGGCAAACAGTCACTTTTATTCTTAAATATTACAATGAAAACAAAATATATTGATTTTATAAATCAAACTTTTGAATTCCCAAATCAAGAGTTCAATTTAAACGGGAATAACCTCCGGTTTCATAACATAGATTTGATGGAATTAGTTCATCAATATGGAACTCCTTTGAGGTTTACTTATTTACCTAAAATATCTGAAAACATCAACAAAACAAGGGGTTGGTTTTACAACTCAATGAAAAAAATCAATTACGAAGGAAAGTATCATTACTGCTATTGTACCAAAAGCTCACACTTTAAGTATATTTTGGATGAAGCCCTCAAAAACGATGTACACATTGAAACCTCATCTGCATTTGATATAGACATTGTTGAGGCTTTAAAAAAAGAAGGCAAAATTGACAATAACACCTACGTAATCTGCAATGGATTCAAGAGAAAATTATACATATCCAATA
This sequence comes from Flavobacteriaceae bacterium, assembly GCA_018608725.1. Taxonomy (GTDB): domain Bacteria; phylum Bacteroidota; class Bacteroidia; order Flavobacteriales; family Flavobacteriaceae; genus Hel1-33-131. The sequence goes on along the minus strand of JABAZA010000017.1, from coordinate 4,477 downwards.
TTGCAAAGCTCATAAATGACGGGCATAAAAATTGTATTCCAATTATAGACAATTACGAAGAACTACCGCTATTAATGAATGAAATCAATCATAAATTCAAAGTTGGTATTCGAATTGCTTCTGAGGAAGATCCGAAATTTGCATTTTACACTTCACGTTTGGGGATTGGATATAAAAATATTGTAGATTTTTACAATCAACAAATCAAAAACAAACCTCTTGTTGAATTAAAAATGTTACATTTTTTCATCAACACAGGTATTAGAGATACTTCTTATTATTGGAATGAATTATTAAAATGCCTGAAGGTATATGTCAATCTAAAAAAAGCATGCCCCACATTAGACAGCTTGAATATTGGTGGTGGATTTCCAATTAAAAACTCTCTTGCATTTGATTTTGATTATGAATATTTAATCGATGAGATTCTCAATCAAATTCAACTTACTTGTCTCGAGGCTAATGTGCCTGTTCCAGATATTTTTACAGAATTTGGAAGTTTTACAGTTGGCGAGAGTGGTGGTATTATCTACGAAATCTTATGTCAAAAACAACAAAATGATCGTGAAAAATGGAATATGATAAATTCATCATTCATTACCACATTGCCAGACACATGGGCCATCAATAAGCGTTTTATGATGCTCCCTCTAAACAGATGGAACGATTCGTATGAACGAGTTTTACTAGGTGGATTGACTTGCGATAGTGACGATTATTATAATAGCGAACAACATATTAATGCCGTCTATTTACCAAAATACCATCCAGACAAACCCCTCTATATTGGATTTTTCAATACGGGAGCATACCAAGAAAATATTGGAGGGTACGGAGGATTACAACATTGTTTAATTCCCGCACCTCAACACATTTTAATTACTAAAAATGAAAATGAAACCCTTGAAATTACTCAAAACAAAGAACAACAAACTAATAAAGATTTTTTAAACATTTTAGGATATGAACTTGCATAAAAAATTTGGCGGTATACCAGAAGAATTTGCAAAATACGACAAATCAAAAATCGTATTGATACCTGTACCATTTGATGGTACAAGTACCTGGCAGAAAGGAGCAGATAAAGGATTTGAAGCCTTTATTGAAGCCTCTGAAAACATGGAATTATATGATATTGAAACAGACAGTGAAGTTTATAAAAATGGAATTTCAATTTTAAATGCCATTACAGAAAAGTCTTCCCCAGAGGCCATGGTAGAGGCCGTTCATAAATCAGTTCAACATCAAATTAAACGCAACAAATTTGTAACTCTTTTTGGTGGAGAGCATTCCATATCGATTGGAGCAATTAGAGCATTTTATGAAACTTATGAAAACCTAACCGTTCTTCACTTAGATGCACATGCAGATTTGCGAAAAGAATATGAAGGATCAAAATACAACCACGCATGTGCTGTATATGAGGCCAGTCAACACACTAATCTAATTCAAATTGGAATTCGATCCATGGACGCATCTGAAAAGCTAACTATGGATTTCGAAAAGGTATATTTTGCACATGAAATAGCGCAGGATAACTTTTGGATGGATAGTGCATTAGAACAAATGACTGAAAACGTATTCATAACGTTTGATTTAGATGTTTTCGACCCATCAATTATGCCTAGTACAGGTACTCCTGAACCCGGTGGACTATTTTGGAATGAAACTTTAGAATTTCTTAATAAAGTTTTTAGCGAAAAAAATGTAGTTGGATTCGATATTGTAGAATTATGCCCTAATTCAAACAATAAAGCTCCTGATTTTTTAGCTGCTAAATTATACTATAAAATGCTGAGTTATAAGTTTTCTAATAATACCAATACAACAGGTTTTGAAGAAGACTATGATGACAACTTTGATTCTCCATTCGCTAAACTATCTAAATTCAAAGACAATGACAATGACGGATTCTAGAGGCACAATCTCCAAATTTATGGAGGCCCATTTTTTACACTTTAATTCAGCAGTATTGGTAGACGCTGCTAAAGCATATAAACATCAATTGAATACTAATTCAAAAATGTTAGTGTCCATGGCTGGAGCCATGAGCACCGCTGAGATAGGAAAAACTTTCTCTGATATGATTAGAGAGAATAAAGTCCACATCATTTCCTGCACAGGTGCGAATTTAGAGGAAGACATCATGAATTTGGTGGCACATTCGCATTATAAACGAATTCCTAATTATAGAGATTTGACCCCAAAGGACGAATGGGATTTATTGTTGAAAGGACTAAATAGAGTGACAGATACCTGCATTCCAGAAGAAGAAGCATTTAGACGTCTTCAAAAACACATCTTCAAAATATGGAAAGATGCTGAAAATGATAATGAGCGCTACTTTCCTCATGAATTTATGTACAAATTATTATTATCAGGGGTTTTAGAAGATTATTATGAGATTGATATTAAAGACTCGTGGATGTACGCGGCAGCTCAAAAGAATTTACCAATGGTTGTTCCTGGTTGGGAAGATAGCACAATGGGAAATATTTTTGCGTCTTATGTCTTAAAAGGAGAGCTTAAAGCTAGCACCATGAAATCTGGCATAGAATATATGACCTTTCTTGCTGATTGGTATTCTAAAAACTCAGAAAATGGAATTGGTTTCTTTCAAATAGGTGGTGGTATAGCGGGTGATTTTCCTATTTGTGTTGTTCCAATGCTCTACCAAGATATGGGTCAAGAAAACACTCCTTTTTGGAGTTACTTTTGTCAGATTAGTGATTCTACAACAAGTTATGGCTCCTATTCTGGAGCTGATCCGAATGAAAAAATTACATGGGGTAAACTCGATATTGATACCCCAAAATTCATAATAGAAAGTGATGCAACGATTGTGGCACCCTTAGTTTTTGCTTACATATTAAATTTATAAAATTATGAAAAAAATTATTGTTGGCTTTGAAAAATTAACCCCAGAGATTCTAAATCTTTTTTTAGAAAGATACCCTGATGGTTATGGTGATAATGATATAATAGAATTTAAAAATGGTACTGGAGAAACAATTCAAGCAGTAGAATTAAAAAGTGCTGACACTGTCTATTTAATCAAAATAGGTAAAAAAATGAATCAAATTATTCAAGAATTTGAAGATGAGCAATCTGAACTAAATGAAAATTCAGAATTTATTGAAGAAAATAAGGAGATTGACCCAAACCTTGATTTTGACCTCAATTGAAATAATTGACCAAACTTAAATTGTAAAAAAAAGCTGTTTATTTTTTTTACAATTTAATAATTGATATAAACCCACCCTGTAAATCTATCGTTATTTGTATTGTTTAACTCTAACAAATAAAAATAGGTTCCTACTGGAACGATTTTATTTGAATTATGTACTGTACCCTCCCACTTTTTTGAATTATCGCCTTCAAAAATAAGTGTGCCAAAGCGATTGAAAATTTTCAACTTATGTTCTATGAACACATCATACAAATTCTGAATATTAAAATAATCATTAAAGCCATCTCCATTAGGTGAAAACCCGTCTGGAATATTGGGTGAACAATTAAAGTTTACTTTAATTGGATTGATACTATTACAATTAAAATCATTTAACTGAGTTACATAGTAGTTTCCAGGGAGTAAAGGATCTATTGAAGCTAATGGCTGAGTGGAGTCTGGGGAATCAAAAATGTTAATGTTAGGATAATAAACAAGTAGATCACCAACATTTGTATAATCACAAATATTAATTTCTAAAATATCAAAATCATCAGGTATAGGGTCAACAATTAAATCTAAAGTTGATACAACACGACAGCCAGAAATGGTGTCTTGTAAAGCTGCAAATATAGTTTGTGTTCCACTTGTAAATAATGTGGGTAATGGAGAACTATTATCATATGCATCTTGCAAAGTGGCATGGTAACTCACCATCGCATTTTGACCATTTACAACTTGTGTATCTTTTAAACTTAAGTCGAATTCCTCCTGCAAATCTCCCACATTGTTATCGTCACACAGCACTAAAGGGGTTAATGCTGAAATTACGGGCAATGGATCAACCTGTAGTTCAGTAGTGCCGATAGTGTAACACCCCGAAGAAAAATTCTCTAATCGTATGTATATCGTCTGTTCATATGGTTGTGTGGTGGTAATACTGTTACCCAATTCGTTACTATTGTTTTCAGCATCAGATTGGGTGGCATGATAACTCACTGCCATTCCCGTTTGATTACCTATTAGCAGTGCTTCTACTCCACTCATATCAAAGGTCTGTAACCCATCTGTATCGTCATCACACTGAGATGCAAGTTCAATTTCTTCTAGTATTGGCAAAGGATGGACTACCAGATCCATAGGCGTAGTACTGAAACAGCCCGAAGAGTCATTCGTTAGTCGAATAAATACGGTTTGCAAATCTGCAACGTCATTAGTGAAAGGACTAGTCAATGAAGAGCTGTTATTATCAGCATCAGATTGGGTGGCATGATATGTTACTTCAATACCCGTCTGACCATTTAAGGC
>JABAZA010000055.1 GCA_018608725.1 Flavobacteriaceae bacterium | reverse complement strand
ATCATGAATACCCATTATAGCATACCAATTGTAGAGCTTCCCTTTAGCTGGGTTATTTGAAAAGTAACACCAAGCCCCCGTAGTAAGGTTTGACCACTGCTGTTGATCGGATACTTGGGGTATTGGAGTGCCGTCGCGGTAACTCTCATTGACAGCATTCTCTACAGTCCATGCCTGCGTTCCGTAGTTAAGAAACTCATACGTATTTCCATTAATATCTGATAAGGAATTTTGAGCGCTTAAAAAATTTATAATAAAACACAAGCTGAGAAGAATCTTTTTCATAAAACTTAAATTAATATTTTGACAAAATATGAATATTTAAGGAAGAAAAGAAAGAAATAAAAATTATCCCCAAAATAATTTTTTATTCTTGGTGATAATTTGTGACCAAACATACAGTAGTTCAGACTTTTTGAATGGAATTAGTGAGATAAACTCAAAAAAAATATTCCCAGAAATAAAAATTATTTTGGGAATAATTTGTGACCCAGAAGGGATTCGAACCCCCAACCGTCAGAGCCGAAATCTGATATTCTATCCAGTTGAACTACTGGGCCATTATTGTATTTAAGATAACTTTGCTTTTACTAAAGTTGATATTGTTTTTCCATCCGTTTTACCTGCAAGCGTTTTACTTACAACACCCATCACTCGTCCCATATCTTTCATTCCAGAAGCCCCTAAAGACGCAATGGTTTCAACCACTACTTTTTCAACTTCAGACTCCTCTAGCATTTGAGGTAAAAATTGACTGATCACTTCTACTTCTGCAAGTTCTGGCTCTGCTAAATCTAAACGGTTTTGATCCGTAAAAATAGCCGCACTGTCACGACGTTGCTTCACTAATTTTTGTAATAATTTAAACTCCTCTGCTTCGTTCAACTCTGCACCAGAACCACTTGTCTGTGCTAATAAAATAGCAGATTTTACAGATCTTAGTGCCGTAAGGGCTACTGTGTCCTTGGATTTCATTGCAGCTTTAAGTGCGGTCATGACTGAATCTTGTAAGCTCATAAGATTGAATTTAAATTAGTATGCGAATATAACAAAAACAAAAATTCTTATTCTTAAAAATAAAAAAAACCTGAAATGAAATTCTTCTTCAGGTTTTAAATTTTAGTACCTATTGGTCTTAATCTACATTATCATGTAAATAGGAATTGTTAGAACGCAACTGAACCTCATCATTATCATCCAGTCCAATGGTTGTTCTGGAAGACTGTACATCTGATGAATGCTCTACATCACTCAAATTAACGCCTTGTCGTTTATAGGCAGGTTCTTTTTCGATTTCCTCAATTTTAGAGGTATTGAATTTGTAATTAAAAGCCTTCATTTTTTGACGTCTTTCATCTGCTCTTTCACGGAGCGTAATTGAAATTGGACTGTCAAAAGGGTCTGAAGTTTCTTCAGGCTCCGATGTTACTGTCCGTTCTTTGACAGTGACTTTGGTAAAGGTCATTTCTTCATCAACCTCAACTTCTACATCTTGATTTTTGTCCTCATATTTTTGATCTGTTTGCTCTAAAACAATATGATCGTCCAACACATAACGCGTCTCCCCTGTTTCATCGGCCTCGTTTACTGGAATTAATTCGATATAATCATTCACCTCAATGTCTTTCACCTTAACATCTTTCTCTGTATCTTCAAGTGTGTACACTTCTACGTTTTCAGATTCTGATTTTATTGAGTTACTAGAAATTGGAAGGTCAAATGTAAGCATCGTTTGATCTTCTTCAACAGCTTCAAAATCCGTTTCTTCAGATGGAATCCTAGTAACTTCATGAATGATAAATTCGTCCTCATCGTCTTCTAAATCAACTTCTTCATACACAACCTCTATATTTTTAATAGCTTCTGACGTTGGAATTAAATCCGATTCACTAGAAGCTTCGATTTCCTCTTCTTCCGTAGCATCTTCATCTAATGTATAAACCACGGTTTCCTCACTAACAGTATCCACAATTGCTGATGGAGTTTCTAAAGGGTCTAATGGCATCAAATCATGTTGCATTGTTTGTTCGTCCTCAAGCGCATGTACTACTTTTTTAACTTCTGTATTTGTAATATCATTTTGTTGATCGACATCAAATCCTGTCGCAATAATGGTCACAGAAATAGCTTCTCCTAAACTATCATCTTCTCCAACTCCCATGATAATATTGGCACCGTAACCAGCCTCGGCTTGAATATGATCATTAATTTCTCCTATTTCATCAATAGTTATTTCTTGAGCGCCAGAAACGATGAGCAATAATACGTTTTTGGCACCTGTAATTTTATTATCATTTAGTAGTGGAGAATCCAAAGCACTCGTAATTGCTTGCTGAGCTCTGTTTTGCCCAGAAGAAGTCGAAGAGCCCATAATAGCAGTTCCACTATTACTCAATACTGTTTTAGCATCTCGTAAATCAATGTTTTGTAAGTAATGGTGAGTGATGACTTCAGCAATGCCACGTGCAGCAGTAGAGAGTACTTCATCGGCTTTAGAGAACCCAGCTTTAAATCCTAAATTACCATAGACATCTCTTAACTTGTTATTGTTTATAATGACTAATGAATCCACGGTTTTTCGAATTTTTTCAATCCCTTGATGGGCTTGTGCATTTCTTATTTTCCCTTCAAATTCAAATGGCATTGTAACAATTCCAACGGTAAGAATGTCCATTTCTTTTGCCATTTTGGCAATGATTGGTGCCGCTCCAGTACCAGTTCCACCACCCATACCTGCAGTGATAAAAACCATTTTGGTATTGGTGGTTAACATTGCACGGATATCTTCCAAACTTTCAACGGCCGATTGTTCTCCAATTTCTGGATTGGCTCCGGCTCCTAAACCTTCAGTTAGGTTGACTCCAAGTTGAATTTTGTTGGGAACACCACTGTTGTTCAATGCTTGTGAATCGGTATTACAAATCACAAAATCAACTCCTTTAATGCCTTGTTTAAACATATGGTTAATCGCATTGCTTCCGCCCCCTCCAACTCCAATGACTTTGATGACGTTGGATTGGTTTTTTGGGAGATCGAATGTAATTCCAAAATTATTATTACTGCTCATATATTAAAATTTACTGGTTATCTATTATTATTCTGCGTTGTCTAAAAAGTCCTTGACTCTTTCGGTTAATTTATCCAAAAAACTACGATTATCGCGTGGTGTTTCAACTGGGGGTTGAATTGTTAACTCTTCATCGTTCTCTGGTTCTTCTAAATTTTCACTGATTCGTTTTTCTTGTCGCATCAAACTGTCCATGACAAGTCCTACCGCTGTGGCGTACATTGGACTTGTAATGTCACTATCGCTATCGCCCGCCAAATGCTCATTTGGATATCCAACTCTGGTATCCATCCCTGTAATGTATTCTACCAATTGTTTTAAGTGTTTCAACTGACTCCCACCACCTGTTAATACAATTCCAGCGATGAGTTTTTTCTTTTGTTCTTCGTGACCATAATTTTTAATTTCCACATAAACCTGTTCAATAATTTCAACCACTCGAGCATGAATTATTTTAGATAAGTTTTTGAGGGTAATTTCTTTGGGGTCGCGCCCTCTCAAACCTGGAATCGATACGATTTCGTTTTCCTTGTTTTCGCCTGGCCATGCAGATCCAAATTTGATTTTTAATAATTCGGCTTGTTTTTCTATAATTGAACAGCCTTCTTTGATATCTTCTGTGATTACATTTCCACCAAAAGGAATGACAGCCGTATGTCTGATAATTCCGTCTTTAAAAACAGCCAAATCCGTTGTTCCACCTCCTATATCAATCAGAGCAACTCCAGCTTCTTTTTCTTCTTGACTGAGCACCGCATTGGCAGATGCCAAAGGCTCTAAAGTGATTCCATCTAATTCTAAGCCCGCCGTTTGGACACAACGACCTATGTTTCGAATGGAGGATACCTGCCCCACCACCACATGAAAATTAGCTTCAAGGCGTTCGCCATACATACCAATTGGTTCCTTAACTTCTGCCTGCCCATCTACTTTATAATCCTGCGGTAAGACATGAATAATTTCTTCTCCAGGAAGCATTACTAGCTTGTGAACTTGATTTATAAGTCGATCAATATCCTCTTCGTTAATCACCGACTCAGAGTTTTCTCTTGTGATATAATCACTGTGCTGAAGACTACGAATATGTTGTCCAGCAATGCCTACAGTGACCTCTCCAATCTTTAGGCCTGAATCCGTTTCGGATTCTAAAACCGCTTGTTGGATGGACTGAATGGTTTGTGTAATATTATTTACAACCCCTCTATGCACCCCCAGACTTTTGGATTTTCCAATTCCAAGTATTTCTAATTTGTCATACTCATTTTTACGACCAATCATCGCCACTATTTTTGTGGTACCAATATCTAATCCTACTGAAATGTTTTGAGCTTCCATAAATTTATTTTTTTGTGCAAACAACTTGACTCTCAAATTGTAAATTCACGCTTTTATATACATCTAACACTTTATCTTTTTTTGCTTTTTGATAAAACGCTTTTAAATTCTTCATTTTTTCATCTAAATTTTCAAGAGTACCCACCAATACTTCAAATTCTAAAAGCCTCATTTTTAGACTTATTTCTTTGTTTTCATTCTGATGAATTTCAGTTATATACGTTTTTAGAAACGGATCTGTATAAACTTTTAAGGCCATTCTATAAACGGCTTCCAAATCTTCTTTTTCTACAACTCCAGTAACCAATGGGACACGTGCACTGTGCTGAGGGGATAACGGCATCCATAAACCCTCTTCATCAATATAAAATGTTGTGTCAGAATATACTCTCGCAATCGGTTGTTTTTGTTCGATTTTAGTCCTAACTTCTCCGTTTACAGTAAGATACACTTGAGCAGATTTTATCATGTCATTTGACTCAAGTAAAATCTCCATTGCTTTCAAATCTAAATTATCTTTCGGTAATTTATACAGTTGTTCTTGATTTTGTATTAACAATTTATTAACCATTTCTGTGGTAATATAAACGTTTTCATTCCCGGTAAATTGAACAGCTACTTTGGTCACAGAACGGTTGTTATTTTTGTGTGAAGAAAAAGCATACAAAAACACTACTAATCCTAGTAACAACACGCTTTTTATGAAATTCCAGTTAATACGCATAGCTTAATTTTTCTTTTAATTCTGATACTTCTACCCCTATATCACCTGCTCCAAGGGTCATAAATACAGGATATCCTAGTTCTTTTATTTCACTTACAATGTCTGATTTCGAAATTAATTTTTTAATCGGACTCTTAATTTTCTCCAACAACCAACTTGAAGAAACCCCTTCAATAGGAAGCTCTCTTGCGGGGTAAATCTCTAATAAAAAAACAGCGTCAAACTGAGATAAACTGGCTGCAAAATCATCTGCAAAATCATTTGTTCGGCTAAATAAATGAGGCTGAAATACAACTGCTACTTTTTGGTTTGGATACATTTCTCTTACCGCTTGATGCACGGCATTTATTTCTGCAGGATGATGTGCATAATCATCTATAAACACAAAATCATCTGTTTTAATTTGATACGTAAAACGTCTTTTGACACCCTTATACGCATTCAAAGCTGTTTTTAAATTCTCTGCCAAACACCCAAATTCTAGGGCCATCGCAAGTGCTGCAATCGCATTGGACAGATTATGTGTTCCTGGTAAATGAAATGTTATATTTTGAATTAACCCGTGTGGAGTTTGAAGATCAAATTGATAACATCCATTTTTAATTTGGACATTAATCGCACTGTAATCTGCGGCCTCATTTATTCCGTAGGTAATCCCATCTAAAGGCAATCCTTTTCGAATGAATAATTTACCTGATGGTTTAATCTTCTGAGCAAACTGCTTAAACGTATCCACTAAATCGGCTTCAGAATTGTAAATATCTAAATGGTCTGCATCCATGGAAGTAATACAGGCAAAGTCTGGACTAAGCGTTAAAAACGAACGGTCAAACTCATCGGCTTCAACCACTGAAATATCCGTTCCGTTATGAATTAAATTAGATTGGTAGTTTTCTGAAATACCCCCAATAAATGCGGTGACTTTCTCATGACATGCATACAGCAAATGCCCTAAAATACTGCTCGTTGTAGTTTTCCCATGCGTTCCCGCTACTGCCAAACAGTGGGTGTTTTCAGTGACAAGACCTAACACTTCGGAACGTTTTAATACTTGAAAACCATGAGCTCTAAAATACTGTAAAATCACATTTGATTCTGAAATTGCTGGGGTAAACACAATGAGTGTAGCGTTCGGATTTAAAAATCGCTCGTTGATTTGATTTAGTTCTGTTTCAAATTGAACATGAATCCCAAGTTCTGCAAGAGACTCCGTTATCAAAGTGGGGGTTTTATCATACCCTCCAACTGTTTTTCCGTCCAACGCAAAGTAACGCGCAAGCGCACTCATACCGACACCTCCGATGCCAATAAAAAATACGTTATGGATGGTTTTTAAATTCATTTGTTTAACAGCTTTTCAATTTCATCGGCAATGGTTTGGGTTGCTTGTTTTAAAGCTAACTTTTTGATGTTTGTTGATAATTCTAATTGTTGAGATTCAGATGCAATGAGTGTAGAGAACTGCGTCTCAAAACTTGATTCCAAATCTTTTTCACTTAGTATTAAGGCGGCATTTTTTTCTGAAACCGCTAATGCATTTTTGGTTTGATGGTCTTCTGACACATTGGGTGAGGGAATGAAAATTACGGGTTTTCCAACAACACAAAGCTCGGACACAGAACTGGCACCTGCTCTTGATATGATAATATCGGCTGCAGCATAGGCTAAATCCATTCGATTTAGAAACGTATGTACTTGCACATCCTGATAGGTGTTGAATTGATTGTAATCATCGAAATACAACTTCCCACACTGCCATATTGTTTGAATCCCTAAACCATTGAAAAAATCCAATTCGGATTCTATAAGCTGATTCATACGACGTGCTCCCAAACTCCCCCCTAATACTAACAGTGTTTTTTTGTTAGGGTCTAACTTAAAAAACGCTTGTGCTTCGGCTAATTTCTGATCTAAATCCAATAAATCTTGTCGGACTGGGTTGCCGGTTAAAATCAATTTTTCTTTTGGGAAAAAGCGTTCCAGCCCTTCATATGCAACACATATTTTATTTACTTTTTTGGATAATAATTTATTTGTAATTCCTGGAAAGGAATTTTGCTCTTGAATCAATGTTGGCACACCTTTCATTGCAGCCACTTGTAATAGAGGTCCGCTGGCAAAACCACCTGTTCCAATTACAACATTGGGTTTAAATGTATTTACAATTGCCAAGGACTTAATCATACTTACCACTAATTTAAGAGGAAATAATACGTTTTTAAATGTCAGTCGCCTTTGAATGCCTGCAATCCATAACCCTTTAATAGGGTATCCTGCTTGTGGTACTTTTTGCATTTCCATTTTATCGTTTGCACCCACAAACAAAAACTCCGATTTTGGGAATCGTGCTTTTAATTCGTTTGCAATGGCAATCGCAGGGTATATATGACCCCCTGTTCCTCCACCTGATAATATGATTTTATACGACTTCATTAAAGTGCTTCGCTTAATATTTCTAAAGGATGTGGATCTTCATCTTCTTGTATTTTTTCAGTAGCTCGTTTGCTACTCACACTTAACACAATTCCAAGTGCCAAGCAAGTCACCCAAATAGAGGTTCCCCCGCTACTTATGAGCGGTAATGTTTGTCCCGTTACAGGAAATAGCTGCACCGCTACTCCCATATTCACTAAGGCTTGAAACACAATTGGAATTCCAACCCCTATGCATAATAATTTTCCAAAAACAGTTTCTGACTTTTGAGCTACTATTACAATTCTAAACAACAACCACAGATATAGAAGTAGCAAACACATGCCACCTATGAGGCCGTACTCTTCAATTATAATAGCGAAAATAAAATCAGATGATGATTGTGGTAAAAAGTTTTTCTGAATGCTTTTACCTGGTCCCAATCCTTGAATACCTCCGCTAGCAATGGCAATTTTGGCTTTTTCAATTTGATAATCTTCTACCGTGACATCCGGATCCATAAAGCTTGTAATACGACTTGTCCAAGTATCAACTCTATTTGGCATCAAATCTGGAAAAGCTTTCGCCGTTAACACAAAAAACATAAGTACTAAAAGACCTGAGCCTATAATAACCGATAAATATTTTAATGGATACCCTCCTAAAAATGTCAATAAAATCACCATTGAAAAAATAAGTGCTGCCGTAGAAAAATTAGCAGGAAGAATCAACCCTAACACTATAAAAACAGGAATCCACAGTGGTAAAATAGAGTCTTTAAAAGAGTGTTCTATATCTTTAATTTTTGATAAATATCGTGCTACATACACCATTAATACCAAAGCAGCCAAGGTTGAGGGTTGAAATGTAAATCCTACTATTGGAACACGAATCCAACGGCTTGCATTCGCTCCTCCTATGGTTGAACCTTGTAGCATTGTAACAACTAATAATATTAAAATCACTGGAATCATTACTAAGGAAAGCCCTCTAAAATAACGGTACGGAATTTTATGAACTCCATAGATAATTGAAAATCCTAAAAACAAATGCACAAAGTGCTTGATAAAATAACTAAAGGTATTGCTCCCGTTTCCAATGTAGGCTAAATTACTTGCAGCACTGTAAACTGGTAAAAACGAGAATATTGCCAACAAAGCAGCAATAGCCCATATGATACGATCTCCCTTTATGTTATCAAATAGTGCCTTCATTATAGTTGTCTTACAGCGGCTTTAAATTGATGACCGCGGTCTTCATAATTTTCAAATAAATCAAAACTAGCACAGGCAGGAGATAACAATACTGATTCCCCAGCAGTAGCAATTTTATAAGCGATTTGAACCGCTTCGCTCATAGACTGTGTTTCTATGATGTTTTCCACCATAGTTCCGAAGGCATCAAATAATGCTTCGTTATCTTTTCCTAAACAAATAATAGCCTTGACTTTTTCATTGACAAATGGAAACAATGCCTTGTAATCATTTCCTTTATCGACTCCTCCTACAATCCAAACCGTAGGCGTGTTCATACTCTCTAAGGCATAATAGGTCGCATTTACATTAGTGGCCTTGGAATCATTTACATACTGAACTTTATTGATTGTAAGAACCTGTTCCAAGCGATGCTCTGCACCTTGAAATCCTTCGAGACTTTCTCTAATCGTTGCATTTCTGATTTTTAACAGGTGTGCAACAGTCGAAGCAGCCATCGCATTTTTGATGTTGTGCTTTCCTTCTAAAGCTAAGGTTGTTGTTGGCATAATGATGTCTCTATTATTAAATTCTATTATTATATTATTTTGTTCTAAATAAGTTCCGTTTGTGACTTTTCTTGTTAGCGAAAAAGGCACTAATGTCGATTGAATGTTATGGGTCTTTAAATAGGATACAATAACCTCATCATCTGAATCATATATCAAATAATCCTTCGAGGTTTGATTCATTGCGATTCTAAACTTTGAAGCGATATAGTTTTCAAATTTATAATCATAGCGATCCAAGTGATCCGGTGTAATATTGGTAATAATCGCAATGTGTGGTCTGAATTTTTCTATTCCATCTAACTGAAAACTACTCAGTTCCAAAACGTAGTTAGTATTGTTGTTTAGGACTTGCTTCGCAAAACTATCGCCGATATTTCCCCCAATTGCTACATCCAATCCAGCATGACTTAATATCTGATGAACCATCAGTGTTGTCGTGGTCTTTCCATTACTTCCCGTAATTCCAATGATGTTGGCACTTGTAAATAATGCCGCAAATTCAATTTCAGAAATCACAGAAATAGAAGCTGCATTTAATTTTTGAATCAGTGGAATGTGATCTGGAATTCCAGGACTTTTAACCACTATATCTGCGTTTAAAATCTTGGACTCGGTATGCCCTTCATCTTCCCATTCAATCTCATTATGTCTAAGAACGTCTTTATATTTTTTCGTAATCTTTCCAGCATCAGAAAGAAATACGTTGTACTCTTTTTCTTTTCCTAACAGAGCAGCACCTACGCCACTTTCGCCTCCACCAAGAACCACCAATCGTTTCATCTATCGAATTTTCAGAGTGACAATGGTTAAAATGGCCAACAAAATTCCCACAATCCAAAAACGGGTGACAATTTTGCTTTCGTGGTAGCCTAATTTTTGGTAATGATGATGCAAAGGGGACATCTTAAAAATGCGTCGACCTTCGCCATATTTTTTTCTGGTATATTTAAAGTAACTAACTTGTAATACCACTGATAAATTTTCTGCTAAAAAGATTCCACACAACACAGGAATCAACCATTCTTTTCGGACGGCAATGGCAATGACTGCAATGATTCCGCCGATTGTCAAACTGCCTGTATCTCCCATAAATACTTGTGCTGGAAAGGTGTTATACCAAAGAAAACCAATCAACGCACCTACAAACGCAGCAATATATATGGTAATTTCTTCTACCCTTGGGATGTACATAATATTTAAATAATCAGAGAAAATTATATTTCCTGATACCCAAGCAAAAATTCCTAAGGTCAATACAATGATTGCCGAGGTTCCTGCTGCCAAACCATCAATACCATCGGTTAGGTTGGCACCATTTGAAACGGCTGTGATAATAAAAATAACAACTAAAACAAATACAATCCATGCATGTTTTTCTAAACCTGGATGAATCCAAGTGATCAAATCGGCATAATTAAATTCGTTTGATTTCACAAAAGGGATGGTTGTTTTGGTCGATTTTGTTTCTGGGTAAAACTGAATTGTCGACTGTTGACTCGCTGCAGTTTCAACCTGTATATTGGCTGGAATTTTTTCTTTAATTGTTACATCGTCATGAAAATATAGAGTTGTTCCGACAATGATTCCCAATCCAATTTGACCTAATACTTTAAATCGACCTTTGAGGCCTTCTTTATCATTTTTGAATTTTTTAATATAGTCGTCTATAAATCCTATCACCCCCATCCATAAGGTAGTAATGAGAAGTAAAATGATATAAATATTATCTAACTTGGCTAATAATACAACAGGAATTAGAGTGGATAAAATAATAATCAACCCTCCCATGGTTGGTGTGCCCGCCTTTTCTTTTTGACCTTCTAATCCTAAATCACGAATAGTTTCTCCAACTTGTTGTTTTTGAAGAAAACGAATAATGCGTTTCCCAAAAATGGTTGAAATCATTAATGATAAAATAATTGCAACTGCTGCCCTAAAGGTTATAAACCCAAAAAGAGAGGCTCCTGGAAATTGGTGCGATTCTTCTAAATATTTGAATAAATAGTACAGCATATTATTTGTTTAATTGTATTAGAAATTCTTCCGTTATTTTATAGTCATTAAAATCACTTCTAACCCCATTGACCTCTTGATAGGTTTCATGCCCTTTCCCAGCAACAAGAATGATGTCATTAGACTGAGCTAACTGACAAGCGGTTTTAATTGCTTGCTTACGATTTGTAATTGACATGGTTTTTTTAGAGTTCTGTGCTTCGACACCAACTTCCATTTCAGAAATAATTTTATCTGGGTCTTCTGACCTTGGATTGTCACTTGTGAAAATAACTTTAGTACTCAATGCAGACGCAATATGTGCCATTTTTGGACGCTTAGAACGATCTCGGTCACCACCACATCCAACCACTGTAATCAGTGTTTCATTTTTGGATCGAATTGTATTTATTGTTTCCAATACATTTTTAAGAGCATCTGGGGTGTGAGCGTAATCGATAATAGCTGTAATATTAGCGTCTGATTTAAAGTACTCAAACCTTCCATTAACATTGTCAAGAGCACTCATTATACGCAAGATCTCATCTGATTTTAATCCCAAAAGTTCGGCAGTACCATAAATCGCAGTTAAGTTATACGCATTAAAATCACCTATTAATTTTACCCATACTTCGCTGTCATTTATCTTTAACAATAGTCCACTAAATTGATTTTCCAAAATCTGAACACGGTAATTTGCATAACTTTTTAAAGCATAGGTCGATTGCTTGGCTTTGGTATTTTGAAGCATAACCAACCCGTTTTTATCATCGGCGTTTACAAGAGCAAATGCAGTTGCCGGCAATTGATCGAAAAATGATTTTTTTACATCTCTATAATCTGCAAATGAAGCGTGATAATCCAAATGATCATGAGAAAGGTTAGTAAAGACACCCCCCTCGAAATGCAATCCTTCTGTTCTATATTGATGAATTCCATGGGAACTGACTTCCATAAAACAAAACTCAACTCCTTGAGAGTTCATTTGACTTAAATACGAATTGATCACTACAGGATCAGGAGTGGTATGTGTAGCAGAAAATGTTTCGCTATCCACCATGATTTTTACGGTAGAAATAAGCCCTACTTTATAACCTGCTTGTTTAAATAATTCATAAAGAAGTGTTGCAACAGTGGTTTTACCATTGGTTCCAGTAATTCCAATTAGTTTTAAATTTTTGGAAGGGTTAGCATAGTAGTTAGATGCCATAAGTGCCAAGGCTCTTGCTGCACTCTTAACTTTTATATAGGTAATCTCAGCAACTAATTCTTCGGGTAAGTTTTCACAAACAATGACTACTGCTCCCTGATCAATTGCTTTAGAAATAAACGTATGACCATCAAAAACACCTCCATTAATCGCCACAAAAAGACTGTTCTGCTCAACACTTCGAGAATCGTATTGTATGCTAGAAATCGATCGATTATCAGATCCAATGATTTTCTCAACGGGAATTTTCTGTAATATGTTTTTTAGATTCTTCATGATAAGACGAGCGTTATTACAGATTGAGGTTTTACTTTTTGACCACTTTTTACCGATTGTTTTGAAACGGTTCCGTTACCCTGAGTTCTTACCTTTAAACCCATGTTTTCTAAAATAGAAATTGCATCCATAGCCGACATCCCTTTTAAATTAGGCATGATCGTTTTATATTTTTGAGCTACAGCATAATAATTATCATAACTTGCTTTAACTGTTTCCGACTTTTGATTGAGGTCATTTATCTCATCAATTACAGGAGCATCTGTAAAAATCTTTTGTGCAATTTTTTTGAATACCGGTCCTGCCACATCAGCGCCATAATACCCAACACTTTTATCGGGTTCATGAATGACTACAATACATGAATATTTTGGATCATCCGCAGGGAAATAACCTGAAAATGAGGAGATATAATTCAACTGATCTTTATTTACATAATCCTTTTGACAGGTTCCTGTTTTGCCTGCCATAGAAAATTTATCGGAGTACAAACCATGCCCAGTTCCATGCTCTTTTTCTACCACATTTTTAAGAAGTTGTTGTAGTTTTAAAACCGTTTCTTCGGAACAAATTCGAGGATTAATAACTTCGGTACTAAAGGTTTCTATGGAAGTGTCAATTTCTTTAATTTCACGTAAAAACTTTGGGCGTACCATAACTCCATCATTTGCAATGGCATTATAAAATGTCAGGGTTTGAAGCGGTGTAAAAGAAACGCCATATCCATACGCCATCCATTGCAGTGCAATACCGCTCCAACGTCCATTTTTAATTCTTGGATCTGGAATAATCGACTTTCCTTCTCCTATAAGTGGAAGTCCTAGAGAGTCTTTAAGGTTCATTCTGTACAATCCATCCACAAATTTTTGAGGATTTTCTTTATACGCATTGTGAATCGCCTTTACGATTCCTGTATTAGAAGATACTTCAAAGGCTTTTGCGACCGAAATGTTGCCATACCCCCCTTTTTTAGAATCTTTTACTTTTTTACCATAATAGGACAACACCCCTTTTTTAGTATCTACCATTGTGGTGGTATCAATAACCCTGTCTTCTAAAGCGACTGCCAAGGCCATGAGCTTAAAAGTTGATCCAGGCTCGTGCGATTCACCAACTGCATAGTTAAGACGTTCATAATACAGTCCTTCTTTGTTTCGACCCAAATTAGAAATGGCGCGTATTTCGCCTGTTTTGGTTTCCATAACAACCACAGTTCCATGATCGGCTTTATAGTATTCCAATTGCTCCAAAAGTGCATGGTGGGCTATATCTTGAATATTAACATCAATGGTTGTATAAACATCATAGCCATCTTGAGGTTCCACTTGATTATAATCTTCAATTGGTTTCCACTGCCCTTTCCCTATTTTTTGTTTACGTCTCTTACCGTCTTCACCTCTCAAATATTTTTCGCCAAAAGCACCATCAATCCCAACACGGGTTACATTGCCTTGATCATCAAAACGCTCATAACCAATCAACCGTTGTGCAATGGATCCCATTGGATAATCGCGTTTTGTTGTTTGCTCGACTATAAGCCCTCCTTTGAAAGCACCTAAATTCAACAATGGAAAATCTCTAAATTGCAGATACTGGGAGTAATCTAAATTACGTGCCAACAGAAAGTAGCGGTTTTTATTTTCTCGAGCTAAACGCAACTTACGTTTATATTCCTCAGACGATGTATTATAAAAACTTGCCAACGAATCGCATAAAGGCTCTATGAACGCTTCGTAATTTTTATGACTCGGGGTTACTAAATCAATGCGGATATCATACTTAGGTACAGAAGTTGCCAACAAACTCCCTCCAACAGAATACACGTTCCCACGATTTGCTGGAATGATGTCGTCTTTAATCGTTCGGTTATCTGCAATACTGCGGTACTGATCGCCTTCAACAAATTGAATTGTAACTAATTTATACACTACCAAAAGCGCAAAAATGAACATCGCTCCACTTGTGAAGTACAGTTTGTTCATTATAGACTTTTCAGTTGATTGCATTAAATTAATTAGTTTTTGAGTTAATGATGATTTTAAAAGGTGGATTGGACGATGGTTTAATTCCTAGTCCTGACAAGCGCTTTCGGATCACCGATTCCATTTTCAATTCCATCAATTGCGCACGAGTTTCTACATAGGTTGAACGGTAGGCTTTCACCTGCTCATTGAGCCTTGCAATTTTATAGACTTTACTATCTGCATTATGAGAACTTGCAATCATTCCGAGTGCAAGGGCTAAAAAAAAGAAAATCAGACGCCAATTTTTAAAAGCTCCATCGCTCACGAGAAAGGTTCCTTTTAAAATATTGTATATCTTGTTTTTCATTCGTCTGATTATGTATTTAGCTTCTCAGCAATCCTTAGTTTAGCACTACGTGCTCTGTTATTTAGTTTTATTTCTTTTGCATCTGGAACAATCAAACCCCCTACTTTCTTTAGTGGAACTTCAAAATTCCCAAATACATCTCTTTCTGGTTCTCCTTCAAACAAGCCGTTTCTTATAAATCGTTTAACCAATCGATCTTCTAAAGAGTGATAGGATATAACACTCAATCGTCCTCCTTCATTTAACAACTCTGGAGTTTGTAATAAAAACGCTTTAAGAGCCTCAATTTCTTGATTCACTTCAATCCGAATTGCTTGATATATCTGTGCTAAAATTTTATTTTCTCTTCCATTCGGAAGGTGTTTTTTTAAAACAGCTTTCAACTCAAAGGTGGTTTCTATTTCTTTTTCGGCTCTTGCGGCTACAATGGTTTTTGCCAAGGCTGGAGCTGTCCTTAATTCTCCATACTGCCAAAACACACGTTTCAAATCTTCCTCTTCATAGGTGTTTACCAACGAATGTGCCGAAAGGCTATCTTGTTGATTCATCCGCATATCTAATTGAGCATCAAATCGGATTGAAAACCCCCTGTCAGCTTCATCAAATTGATGCGAGGAAACTCCAAAATCAGCTAAAATTCCATCAACAGATTTAATGCCATGGAATCTCAAAAAGCGTTTCACATATCTGAAGTTCTCATTTATCAATAAAAATCGAGAGTCCTCTATTGTATTTAAAAGAGCGTCTTTGTCCTGATCAAAGGCAATTAACCTTCCTTTTGAACCCAAAGATTCAAGTATTTTTCTGCTATGACCTCCACCTCCAAATGTCACATCTACATAAATACCGTCTTCCTTAATATTTAATCCCTCAACGGTTTCGCTGAGTAATACAGGGTTATGATAATCTATCTGCATCGTCTTGTCCCATTACATCTTCTGCTAAATCTGCAAAATCATTCGCAGCATCATCAATAGCCTTTTCGTATTTATCTTTATCCCAAATTTCAATAATATTCACTGCCGAAGTCACTACAATTTCTTTAGTGATTCCTGCAAAACCTACAAGGTCTTTTGGAATTAACAGTCGTCCTGATACATCTAAGTCAACAGACTTGACTCCTGCTGTAAATCGTCTGATAAAATCATTGTTTTTCTTTTTGAATCGATTGAGCTTATTGACGTTGTGCATCATCGACTCCCACTCTTGCATTGGATATAACTCTAAACAGGGCTGAAAAACGGCACGCTTTAAAACAAAGCCTTTTTCCGTAACAGAAGCAAGCTGCTTTTTAAACGCAACTGGCAGCATAAGCCTGCCTTTTGCATCTACCTTACATTCGTATGTTCCAATTAATGTATTCACGCTGCAGTGTTCTGATTTATTATATTCTTAACTTCAAAGCTAAAAAATATTTACCACAATTTACCACAATTTACCACATTGTTAATAAATTTCTATAAACAGCATATTAAATCGATAAACTGCATAAATTTTAATGTTATACAATAGAGAACCAACAACTTACAAAGTGGTAGAGACTATCAACAAAAGGCCGTTAATTACTTTTATGAAGTGAATATTACGGTTTATAGCGACATTAAAAACGCTAAAATCAATTGACAGTTCGCTTTAAATATTCAAAACATTTTAAATTAAATTGTGTAGATTTGCCAGAGACCAATTTTTTTGAATCAATATGAATTATAGTTTAAAGCAAGAGGGGAAATTCAACTATGTTGAAATCGGTGAAGGACAGCCAATTATAATTCTTCATGGATTGATGGGTGGATTAAGTAATTTTGACGGAGTTACTGAATTTTTTAGTAAGAACGGTTACATGGTTGTTCTTCCTGAGTTACCTCTATATTCCTTGTCTTTACTTAAAACAAACGTTAAAAGTTTTTCAAATTACTTAAATGATTTTATCGAATTTAGAGGCTATAAAGATGTCATCCTTATTGGAAATTCACTAGGTGGTCACATAGGGCTGTATTATACAAAGCTATACCCTAATGAAGTAAAAGCACTTATAATTACAGGCAGTTCTGGACTCTACGAAAGTGCAATGGGCAGTGGCTACACAAAACGTAGCGACTACGAAGTAATGAAAGCAAAAGCTCAAGAAGTGTTTTACGATCCTGAAGTGGCTACCAAAGCCATCGTAGATGAAGTTTATGAGACTGTAAATGACCGTAATAAACTCATAAAAATACTCGCCATTGCAAAAAGTGCCATCCGTCACAACATGGCAAAAGACCTCCCTGGAATTACATCCCCAACGTGCGTTGTATGGGGTAAAAATGATATTGTAACCCCTCCAAATGTTGCTGAAGAGTTTGATAAATTACTTCCTGATTCAGAGTTATTTTGGATTGATAAATGTGGCCATGCAGCTATGATGGAACACCCCGATCGATTTAATGAAATCGTGTATGAGTGGTTTACTAAAAGAGGGTTTTAAAATATAACAGTTATGCAAATTAAAACGGCTGAGTTTGTGGTAAGCAACCAAGAAGTCGCAAAATGCCCCACAAACAAACTTCCTGAATACGCTTTTATTGGACGCAGTAACGTTGGTAAGTCATCACTCATTAACATGCTTACCAATCAAAAAAACTTAGCTAAAACATCTGGACGCCCAGGAAAAACACAATTGATCAATCATTTTTTAATAAATAAAGAATGGTTTTTAGTAGATCTACCTGGCTATGGATATGCTCGAGTTTCTAAGGCCGCTAAAAAAACATTTCAAAAATTTATTACTGCTTATTTTAGCGAACGAAAACAACTGGTTTCTGCATTTGTTTTAGTTGATATTCGTCATGCTCCCCAAACAGTTGATTTGGCGTTTATGCAGTGGTTAGGAGAGCATGGAATCCCTTTTTCAATCATTTTTACGAAAGCAGATAAACTACGTCCCAAAGCAATTGAAGATCACATTGATAAGTATAAAAGCATTCTTTTAGAAACTTGGGAAGAATTCCCTAATTACTTTGTTACTTCTTCTGCAAATTATACTGGAAAAGATGCGCTGTTAAATTACATCGACACCATAAATAAAGACCTGATCGCCTCGGCTAATAAATCACCTCTTCAATAACAGTTCCTGTGGCTCCGCTTGGTAAAGCAATTCCTAAAAGTGCCGAAATTGTAGGAGCAATGTCCGTCTCGTTGGTACGTTTGTAAGTTTTTCCGGGCTGTATTCCATTCCCATAAAACAATAGAGGTACATGCGTATCGTAGTTATATCCAGACCCGTGTGTGGTGCCTTTTGAATCATAAGAAATCACCCCCGATTCAAGCGTAAACAACACGTCTCCAGAGAGTTTTTGGTGATAGCCATTCTGAAGCATTTTCTCTGCACCTTCTTTAAAATAACGCGTTTGCATTGTGGTAGCTGTATAAGCCTTTTTAATGTGTGGGTAGCTGATAATTTCATTTACAACAAATTTCTGTACATCTTCTAAGTTGACTTTCAATGCAGTAATACGTTCCTGATTTAAAAACACTTGATCATTACTGATTTTCATGATTAAGTCCGAAACACCATATTTCTTTTTTAGGTTTGTATATAAAGACGCAAAACTATTTTTTGGCACATAACCACTGGGAATGTGTACATCCGTTAAAAAAGATGGGACATCTACAGCTCCGTGATCAGAAGTTAAAAATAAAGTATAATTTCCTGCGCCCACCTTAGCATCTAGGTAATTGAGCAAACGTTCTACTTCTAAATCTAAACGTAAATACGTATCTTGTAGTTCTACCGAGTTGATCCCAAAATTATGTCCTATATAATCCGTAGATGAATAACTTACAGTCAAAAAATCCGTGTAATCATCTACCCCCAAACTTTCAGCTTCAATGGCAGATAATGCAAAATCTGTAATCATTGTATTTCCGAAAGGCGTGCTTTTAATAATATCATAGCCCTCGTTTAATTCCATTAAGGCTTTTAAATCGTAAGGAAACTCAGACGTTGATTTTCCATTAAAGCCTTGTTCATAATCGGACAAATCAGAACCACTTTCTTCATAAAGACTGATATCATAAAGTGTGTTCCATGGTTTTAAATAAGATGCTATATTAGAGGGGGTGTTAAAATCCTTAACCCATTGTGGAAGTGCATCCATATAATAGGTACTAGTCATCCATTTCCCTTCATTTAAACCTTCAAACCAATACGCTCCATTTGCCGTATGTCCGGAGGGGAACACAGCTCCACGGTCTTTAATAGAAACGCCTATTGTTTTTCCGTTCATTTGTGTAAACAATCTGTTTTGATCGGCAAGGGTGGTCACTTTCATATTTCGAGGAGATGCTTGTCCATATTTTGCAGCGGCACCTACAGGAATATATGCTTTATCTGTTGTGCAATAAACGGTTGAGTTTGACGCTTTATCATACCAACTATTCCCAATAATTCCGTGTACACTTGGAGTGGTACCTGTAAAAATTGAAGCATGACCAGGTGCTGTATAGGTTGGTATAAAATTAAAATGATGGTTATTACAACTATAGCCTTGTTTTATCAACCTTAAAAATCCATTGGCAGAATATTTATTTTTGAAACGATTCAAATAATCAAAACGCATTTGATCGACCACTACTCCTACCACGAGCTTTGGTTTCGAAGTTATTATATCCAAATTATTGGAAGATGAATACTCAGGGCTATTTTTACAAGAAAAAATACCCAAAAACAAAAAGAGGTAAGTGAATTTTGGAAACTTCATAATTAAGACTTGTTGATGGTCAAAAATACATCTTTTTTTAATGATTCCATTTTAATAACTACAAATTAATGGGGAGTTTTTTTTACTTTAGCATTAATTACATTTTTATGAACTACCTCCACAATATTGGGTCTTATTTTTTAATGATTGGCGAAATGCTTCGCAAACCGACAAAATGGTCTGTGATGAAGCAATTGATTCTAAAGGATATTGAAGATTTAATTATCGGCTCTATTGGTATTGTTGCATTTATCTCATTTTTTGTGGGCGGGGTTGTTACCATACAAACAGCTCTTAACATTGACAATCCATTGATTCCAAAATACCTTGTAGGTTTTGCCACGCGTCAATCTGTTATTTTAGAATTTGCTCCCACTTTTATTTCTGTTATTATGGCTGGGAAAATGGGGTCTTTTATAACTTCTAGTATTGGAACGATGCGAGTTACAGAACAAATTGACGCTTTAGAAGTAATGGGGATCAACTCTGTGAATTACTTAGTATTTCCAAAAGTTATTGCGCTTTTCTTATACCCTTTTGTAATTTCAATCGCTATGTTTTTAGGGATTATTGGTGGAATGGCTGCCTGTGTTTATGGCGGGTTTTCAAGTTTTGAAGATTATGTGATTGGAGTACAAATGGACTTTATTCCTTTTCATATGGCTTATGCTTTTATTAAAACATTTGTATTTGCCTTTTTATTGGCAACCATCCCTTCCTTCCACGGATATTATATGAAAGGTGGTGCATTGGAAGTCGGTAAAGCAAGTACGACGGCTTTTGTTTGGACAAGTGTATCCATCATTCTATTAAATTATATTTTAACTCAAATGTTACTAAGCTAATGATTAAAATCAAAAACCTACATAAATCATTTGAAGACACCAAAGTCTTAAAAGGAATTTCTACTGTTTTTGAATCTGGAAAAACCAACCTTATCATTGGACAAAGTGGATCTGGAAAAACGGTTTTGCTAAAGTGTTTACTTGGGCTTTTTGATTATGAAGAAGGCAGTATTGCGTATGATGAAAACATATTTTCAACCCTTTCCGATAATGAAAAAAGAACCCTACGTTCGCAAATTGGTATGGTCTTTCAGGGTGGGGCTCTTTTTGATTCCTTAACAATTGCGGAAAATGTCATGTTTCCTTTAAGGATGTTTACAAAACAAACGCGAGGCGAAATGGAGGACCGAGTAAATTCTGCTTTGAAGCGCGTGAACCTAGAAAATGCACATGATAAAATGCCTAGTGAAGCCTCTGGTGGAATGCAAAAACGAGTTGCAATCGCAAGAGCGATCGTAAATAACCCTAAATATTTGTTTTGTGATGAACCCAACTCTGGTTTGGATCCTAAAACAGCCATTGTCATAGATAATTTAATTCAAGAAATTACCCATGAAAATAATATTGTAACAGTGATCAACACACATGACATGAATTCTGTCATGGAGATTGGTCAAAATATTCTGTTTCTAAAAGATGGACATAATGCTTGGGAAGGCAGTAAGGACACGATCTTTAGAACGGACAATAAAGTCGTTACAGATTTTGTGTACTCTTCTAATTTGTTCAAAAAAGTACGTAAGATGTACTTAGAAGACCATTGATTCTTAATTACTAATTACCTCAACATCATCTGCTTCAAGTTCTTTTTCGATCCAAGTTTTTAAAGCTTGTTTTTTAAGTACTACCAGACTGTCTGACAAAGCAGAATTCCATTTTGTTTTAATCAGCGTAATTGTATCTGCATTTCTAAAATTTGAAGATGCCAACATTTTTGCATAGCCAAAAGATTCTAAGTCAGAAAATTGAATTTTAGCATCTTTCGATAGGTTTAAAAACACTTTTGAATCCATGTCGTTTTTATTGGAACTGAGGACTAATTTAAGACTGTCGATATTCATTTCTAAGGCAGCAATGATGCTGTCTCGTTTTTCAATTTTATCAATCGCAACATCATAGAGATCCAAAATTTTATCTGCACTTCGGTTTTTATTTCCGTTAATGGTTAAACTAAACTCTTGAAGGTATTCATAGCCTTTCAACTCATTTATTAAGTCTGATTTGGTTGCTTCGGCAATTTCTCCATTAAAATTTAGTGTGATCATTTTTTCATCGAAATCAATTTTATCGCGCTGAAGCCAAAGATTATCATTCTGATTAATTTCGGATTCTAAATATGTTTTATAATCCTGCTCATAACGTGTTTCTTGCAAAACATTATAAAACGTCCACCCAGCTGGAAGCATCGCTGCCAAAGCCAAGAGCGTTGCAATGCGAGCAATGTTTTTTCTACGCTGCGAATTGGCATATTTTAACATTGGAAACCTCAAGATCTTTAAAACCAAAAATGTAGCTAAAGCAATAAAAATTGTATTAATTGTAAACAAATACATGGCACCAAAGAAGTAATCAAAATTACCCTGAGACAATCCGTAGCCTGCGGTACACAAAGGAGGCATTAAGGCTGTAGCGATTGCTACACCAAAAATCACACTTGCAACAGTCCCCTTTTTAGTTCTTGCAATGATGAGTGCGAGACCTCCAAAAAATGCAATAAGAACATCTCTAATATCGGGTTTAACACGTCCCAATAATTCCGAGTTGTCTTGACTTAATGGAAATAGGTAAAAGAACAAAAAAGCAGTTAACAGACTCAAAACGAGCATGGTTGCTAAATTGATTAAGGATTTTCTGAGGGTATCAATATCATTAATCGCAATTGAGAGTCCAATTCCAAGTATGGGACCCATAAGTGGGGATATTAACATCGCTCCGATGACTACTGCGGTCGAATTAGCGTTTAACCCAACCGATGCCACAAAAATAGAACAAATCAAAATCCAAGCCGTAGCCCCTTTAAAAGGAATGTCTGTTTTTATTGCGGCTATTGTCGCCTCTCTATCCGTGTCATGTCTAAAATCTAAGAGTTCAATTATAAATGTTTTCAACGAGATCCAAAGCCCTTTAGCATCTTCCTTAACAGCAGCTTTAGATTGCTCTGTGTTTACGTTTTCTAACTCTTGATTTAGATTGTTATCCATAATTAAATGTGTTGATCGCCAAATTTCTCCTTCACTCGTTCGCGTAATTGCTTAATGTCTTGTTCTTTAGTCTTTGGAAAGATAAGTAAAATTTCCTTTTCTTCTACCACTATAAAATCATCCAAACTGTCAAGGACAACTATTTTATTCGTGTCTGTTTTAACCATATTACCAGAAGAGTTTTCTGCCAATAAACGAGTGTTAACTACCGCATTTTCTGTTGAGTTCTCAGAGATTTTATCATACAAACTTCCCCATGTGCCTAAATCATTCCAGTCAAAAGTGGCGGGGATGACATAGACGTTTTCACTGGGTTCCATAATTGCATAATCTACAGAAATATTTTCTGCGTTCTTATAATTCTCAGACACAAAAGCAGCTTCTCGATCGGTATTATAATCGTTTTGTCCTTTGGAAAAAAGCGAGTATAATTTCGGTTGATGCATTTCAAATGCTTTCAACACACTGGCCGTGGACCAAATAAAAATCCCTCCATTCCAAAGAAAATTTCCCTGTTCCAAAAAACTTTTGGCGGTCTCGTAATTTGGTTTTTCACGAAACTGAAGGACTTTCTTTTCAGGGTTCTGATTTGCTTTGTCATATTCAATATACCCATAGCCAGTATTGGCAAAAGTGGGTTTTATTCCTAAGGTCATTAGCACCTCTGATTTTTCAGAAAAATCAAATGCATTTTGAAGGTTCGAAATAAATGCCGATTCGTCCTCAATCCAATGATCACTAGGTGCGACAACCATAACAGCTTCAGGATTTTGTTTATGAATTTTAAGCGATGCCATTAAAATACAAGGGGCTGTGTTTCGCATGGCAGGCTCTGCAATAATTTGATTTTTATTAGTTTGAGGCAATTGTTCCAACACCAAATCGGAGTAGCGTTCATTGGTTAAAATCAATATATTTTCTTTTGGGATCAAGCTCTCTAAGCGTGAAACTGTCTTTTGTAAGAGCGTCTGCCCCGTTCCAAGCATATCGTGAAATTGCTTTGGAAACGATTCTTTACTTACTGGCCAAAACCGAGAGCCAACGCCACCGGCCATTATAATTGCATAATAATTTTTGTTCATCTTCATTTATTCAATAATAAGTTCAACTTCGGCATTGGGATTAAAAACATACAGTCGGCCTGAAGCCAGTTCTGTACATTCAAAACGCGTTCGTCTTTTGGAACCTTTTCGGAACAGTTTTCCATTATACAATCGAAACGTAGCGCCTTCAGGCACCTCAAAGATAAATGTTTTTCCGTTAGGGGCGTCGTATTGCTTGAGTTTCAAGGCTAAAACGGGATCTGAGTCGCTACTTGCTTTTGGATTTTTGAAATGCATTGCCAATAGAGGCAATACATCATTTGGAAAAATTTCGGGACGTATAAAGGGCAGCATGAGGTGCTGAAAAACTGATTTCCATTCAAGTCCATGTGGCTTGATCATCTTTCCATAAGTTTTATAGGCTTCAAAATGCGCGATTTCATGGATTAAGGTGATTAAAAACCGGTAGGTATTTAAATTGGAGTTGATTGTAATTTGATGTTTTCCATTTGGCAAACGTCGGTAATCCCCATGGCGTGTTTTGCGTTCTTTCTTAATTTTAACCACTAAGTTATCGTGTAACAATAATTGTGCTACTTGGTCATAAGCAGCCTTTGGAATAAAATCTTGTAAAGTATCAGCCATAAGCCCTAAAATTACATACGCTCAGGCACCTGAATTCCTAAGAGACTAAACGCATTTTTGATGGTTGTAGCAACGGCTTGTGAAAGCTGCACTCTAAATCTAATTTCGGAAGTGCTATCAGCACCCAAAATAGATACATTTTGATAAAAAGAGTTGAACTCCTTAACCAAATCATAGGCGTAATTTGCCACTAAAGCAGGGCTGTAATTGGAGGCAGCTTGTTGGATTACTTCTGGAAATAATTGCAATTGTTTGAGAAGTGATTTTTCTTTATCGTGCAATGCATATTCCAATAAAGGTTCATCTTTTGTTTCAACGGGTGATTTTCTTAAAATAGCTTGAATTCGCGCATAGGTGTATTGTATAAATGGCCCTGTATTTCCCTGAAAGTCCACTGAGGCTTGGGGGTCAAATAAAATGCGTTTCTTTGGATCGACTTTCAAAATAAAATATTTTAATGCTCCCAAACCTATTGTGGTGTAGGTTTCCGCTTTTTCAAGTTCTGAATAGCCTTCAAGCTTTCCTAATTCTTGAGAAATCTCTTTGGCAGTAGATGCCATTTCAACGATTAAATCGTCTGCATCTACCACAGTTCCTTCGCGACTTTTCATCTTTCCACTCGGCAAATCAACCATGCCATAGCTTAGATGTGTCAAGTTTTTAGCCCAATCAAATCCTAATTTCTTTAGAATTAAAAACAAGACTTTAAAGTGATAATCTTGTTCATTTCCTACGGTATAAACCATTCCGCCTACATCCGGAAAATCTTTCAAACGCTGGATCGCAGTGCCAATATCCTGAGTCATATAAACGGCCGTTCCATCGGCTCTTAAAACAATTTTTTCGTCCAATCCATCGGATGTTAAATCACACCAAACCGAACCGTCTTCTTTTTTAATAAAAACCCCTTTTTGGAGTCCCTCTTGAATAAATGATTTTCCTAATAAATAGGTTTGACTCTCATAATAGTAGCTATCAAAGTTTACTCCTAGTGCTTTATAGGTAACTTCAAACCCAGCATATACCCATGCATTCATTTGTTCCCAAAGTGACACCACAGCGGCATCTCCAGCTTCCCATTTAAGAAGCATGTCTTGGGCTTCTAATAATATTGGAGCTTGCGCTTTGGCTTCTTCAGTAGAGAGCCCTTTTGCTTCTAACTCTTTGATTTCTTCTTTATAAACTTGATCGAATTTTACATAGTAATTTCCAACTAGCTTATCCCCTTTCAATCCTGTAGATTCTGGGGTTTCATTGTTGCCGTAACGCTGCCATGCCAACATACTTTTACAAATATGAATACCACGGTCGTTGATAATTTGAGTTTTATAGACTTTTTTTCCAGATGCTTTCAAAATCTCAGACACACTGTAACCTAAAAGATTATTTCTAACGTGTCCTAAGTGGAGGGGTTTATTGGTGTTTGGAGAGGAATACTCAACCATTACTGCTTGATCATCTGAAGGACTTACAAACCCAAAGGTAGGGTTCGCACACACTGTTTGAAAGAATGTCATAAAATAAGCGTCTGAAAGAACGAGATTCAAAAATCCTTTGACCACATTATAACGAACGACTTCATCAACATGCTCTGATAAATAAGCCCCTAATTCTTCACCCAATTGGGCTGGGTTCATTTTTATGGTTCGTAGCATTGAAAAGGTTACCACTGTAATATCGCCCTCAAAATCTTTGCGAGTTGCTTGAAATTCAACCGTTTCTAAAGGGGTATTGTAAAGCGTAACAAACGCTTGTTTTATATGTTGTGATAAGGATTCCTGAAGTGTCATTGTACATCTGATTTCGGTTACAAATATACATCTTTTTTAATCCTAATTTGAGGCTGTTTTGGGTAAAAACACTTCCGCCATCATGCAACGTGCACTCCCTCCTCCACACGTTTCTATTGTATCTAAAGGACTTGATAGGATTGTTGCATGTGCTTCTAACAACTGTACTTGAGAGGGTCGTAACGAATCCAAAGCTGACTGACTCATTACCAAATAGCTACGATTATCTGTGCCTTTAAGCTGTAGCATATTTCCTGCAAAATTATTCACTTGATCTTCTGATATTTCGATTATTTTTTTTCCATCTTGATGAAGGTGTTTAAGAAGATTTTTTCGTTCTTTTTTGTCGTCGATACTTGCCAAACAAACCACTGCAAAAGTGGTGCCTAAACACATCATTACATTGGTATGGTAGATGAGTTCGCGCTTGTCATTGACGGTTTGGTAGGCTGAAAACACTACTGGAGTGTATTCAAAATCTTCACAAAATTCAATAAACAATTCTTCATCGGCTCTTGCCGAAAGTGCACAATAGGCCTTGTGATTTTCGCGATCCAACAAAATACTTCCTGTCCCTTCTAAATAAAAACCATCCGTTTCTGCTTCCGTATAATCAACGACTGTTTCTATCACAAATCCTTCTGCTTCTACAGCTTCTAGGATCGAATCCTTACGTTCAAGGCGACGGTTTTTGGCAAACATAGGATATAAACCAATCGTACCGTTTTTATGAAATGAAATCCAATTATTAGGAAAAATTGAGTCTGGCGTATCAAATTCTTTGGTGTCTTGTACCACAATCACCTGAATGTTTGCATTTCTAAGTTTTTCGACCATACTGTCAAATTCTTGCGTGGCTTTTGCATTCACTGTTTCAGGTAGGGTATCTGAATTTTTTTGGTAAAAATTATTCACCGCTGTTTGTTCGTTCATACGAAATTGAACAGGGCGAATCATTAAGACTGTATTGGTGATGTGTGACATTTTAGTTTCGGATTAAGGGAAGGGTTGAACAGCGAAGTAAACCGCCTTGCTTAGATATTTCGGCATAGGGCACTTTCTCAACTGTATATCCTTGTGCAGTAAGCCACGTATTTAAGCGTGTAAAATTTTGTTCGGAGATCACAACATCTTTTGAAATAGAGAATACATTGCAATTCATTTGAGACATTTCTTTAGGCGTGACTACAAAAACATTGTCTGTTCCAAGAAAATCAAGCAACCATTTGAAGTCGGATTTATTTAAAAATCCTTGATCATGAATCAAAGCTTTTCCATTTCCTAAGGGTTGAAAACAACAATCTAAATGCAGTGCATTTTCAAGTGGATTTGAGTTTGATTTACGAAGCTCAAAAGTTTTAACCTTTTTATGTGGGAACAATTTCTGAATTGCTTCCGCTGCCTGAAGGTTTGTTCGAGCTGTAATATAATCGGCATAATCAGTCCCAGAATAGATTCCAATAAATATATAGTCGTTACACAAAATAACATCACCACCTTCGACATGACACGCTTCGGGTAGTTCTATAATATCGTCTGGATTGATTTTTTGCAGAAGGGCTTCTAATGCATGATATTCTTTAGCACGATCGGGAAGTATATTGGATTTAATAAATTTGTCATCAATTACAAAGGCAATATCCCGTGCAAATATTTGATTGCAATTTTCAATGGTACTAGGTCGAAAAACTTCGACCTCATATTTTTGAAATACAGCCATTACGGCCAACATTTCACGTTGCATATCTGCTTCGGTCGGATAGGTGCCCGATAGCACATGAGATAAGCTACTGGGATCATAACAATTTTCTATGGAGGGGATAGGACCATTGCTTTGGGCTGTTCCAAAAAGAACGGATTTCAAACGTGCATACTCGTTATTTACATGAAGTTTTAGCATGTTATAGAATCCTTTAGCAAGGGTTTATTTAGCAACAGATTTGAACGAACGAGAAGTACTTCCTGTATAAATCTGACGCGGTCGGCCAATTGGTTCTTTACGTAAACGCATTTCGCGCCATTGACCAATCCAACCTGGAAGGCGTCCTAAAGCAAACATTACGGTAAACATTTCTACAGGGATCCCCATTGCACGATAGATAATTCCAGAATAAAAATCGACGTTAGGGTATAGTTTTCTATCCACAAAATAAGGGTCTGTTAGCGCTTCTTGTTCAAGTGCTTTGGCGATATCTAAAATAGGATCTTCTACTCCTAAATCATTTAAGACTTCATCGGCGGTTACTTTTATGATTTTGGCACGAGGATCAAAATTTTTATAAACTCTATGTCCAAAGCCCATTAATCTGAAAGGATCGCTTTTATCTTTAGCTTTTGACATGTATTTTTTTGTATCACCATCATCTTCTTTAATAGCTTCCAACATTTCTAATACTGCTTGATTTGCACCACCATGAAGAGGACCCCAGAGCGCGGAAATTCCTGCAGAAATCGAGGCAAATAAACCTGCATGTGAAGATCCAACGATTCGAACGGTAGAGGTCGAACAGTTTTGCTCGTGATCGGCATGAAGGATGAGTAGTTTATTTAACGCATTCACCAATATTTCATTCTGAACGTAGTCTTCATTTGGTTGCTTAAACATCATTTTTAAGACGTTTTCTATATAGCCTAAAGAATTGTCTCCATAGTCTAGTGGCAGCCCTTGTTTTTTACGCATGGCCCAAGCCACTAACACAGGGAATTTACCTAAAATTCTAACAAAGGACTTATACATATCTTCTTCAGAATCCACATTCACAGAGGATGGATTAAACGCTGTGAGTGCACTCGTTAGTGAGGACAATACTCCCATTGGGTGTGCCGATTTTGGAAATGCATCAATTATTTTTCTGATGTCATCATCTACAATCGATTCAGATTTGATGTCGGCATGAAATTTATCCAACGCTTCTTTGGTTGGTAGTTCTCCAAAAATCAATAAATAAGCGACTTCTAGGAAGTCCGCTTTATGAGCCAATTCTTCAATTGAATAGCCTCTGTATCTAAGAATCCCTTTTTCTCCGTCCAAAAATGTAATTTCACTAGCACAAGAGCCCGTATTTTTAAATCCAGGATCAATGGTTGTCACTCCACCAGTAACAGCTCTTAAAGTGCTAATATCAATAGCGACTTCATTTTCAGACCCTATAAATGTTGGGAATTCATGTTTTTGACCGTTTACTTCTAAGATTGCTTTATTTGACATTTATTGGGATCTTTAATTTTTGCTTATATAATAGGCAACGAATTTACGAAAAAAAAATGTTTTATTAATGAGGCTAAGAGAGAAAGTGTAGGTCTAAGTTTGTTTTATAAATCCTATATTTTAATATCTATCTGCTAGACTAGAGCTTTTATAAAACGGCATAAAAAAAGACTGCCTTTTCGGGCAGCCTTTTTCTCTCTACAAAAG
Organism: Flavobacteriaceae bacterium; assembly: GCA_018608725.1. Lineage (GTDB taxonomy): Bacteria > Bacteroidota > Bacteroidia > Flavobacteriales > Flavobacteriaceae > Hel1-33-131. Next base: position 5,000 of record JABAZA010000055.1, on the reverse strand, counting down.
AAATACTTATTTTATTTTAAACGCTTTTTCTTGTGGGAAATAAGCGGTTTCTGCTAATTCTTCTTCAATACGAAGGAGTTGGTTGTATTTTGCCATACGGTCGCTTCGTGATGCAGAACCTGTTTTGATTTGACCTGTATTTAAAGCCACAGCCAAATCGGCAATGGTATTGTCTTCGGTTTCACCAGAACGGTGCGACATTACAGATGTAAAACCTGCATTGTGCGCCATATTTACCGCTGCAATTGTTTCGGTAAGTGTTCCAATTTGATTGACTTTAATCAAAATTGAGTTGGCTATATTGTTTTCAATGCCTCTTGAAAGACGTTCTACATTGGTTACAAATAAATCGTCTCCAACGAGCTGAACTTTATCACCAATTTTGTCTGTAAGGTATTTCCATCCTTCCCAGTCGTTTTCATCCATTCCATCTTCGATCGAAATGATTGGGTAGTTGGCTGCTAATTCTGCTAGGTAATCAGCTTGTTGTTGACTTGTGCGTACCTTTCCGTTTTCACCTTCAAATTTTGTGTAGTCGTAATGACCATCCACATAAAATTCGGCAGCAGCACAATCCAAGGCAATCATAACATCATCTCCTAAATTATAGCCTGCATTCTTCACTGCTTTTGCGATGGTTTCTAGCGCATCTTCTGTTCCTCCTTCTAGGTTTGGAGCAAAACCACCTTCATCTCCAACAGCGGTACTGAGACCTCTGTCGTGTAATACTTTTTTTAGGTTGTGAAAAATTTCAGTCCCCATTTGCATGGCATGTGTAAAGTTTTTGGCTTTGACTGGCATGACCATAAATTCTTGAAAAGCAATTGGTGCATCACTGTGTGAGCCTCCATTGATAATATTCATCATTGGAACTGGTAAGGTGTTTGCACTGACCCCACCTACATAACGATATAATGGGATTCCTAATTCGGCTGCTGCTGCTTTTGCGGCCGCTAAAGAGACTCCAAGAATAGCGTTGGCACCAAGCTTGGATTTGTTAGGAGTTCCATCTAAATCGATCATAACTTGATCGATTAAATTTTGTTCAAATACAGAAATACCCAATAATTCTTGAGCAATAATAGCATTCACATTTTCAACTGCTTTTAAAACGCCTTTTCCCATATATGCTGTTCCACCATCGCGTAATTCAACCGCTTCATGTTCTCCAGTAGATGCACCAGAGGGAACTGCTGCTCTTCCGATAAATCCGTTTTCAGTGGTAACATCAACTTCAACTGTAGGATTTCCCCTTGAGTCTAGGATTTGACGTGCATGAATGTTAATTATGATACTCATAGTATTGTGTTTAAGTTATTTATAGATTACAAATTTACGAAAATGAATTTTTTTAGAATTATTCTCGAGTAAATTTATGCAAATTATTAGCTAAAACGTTGTAGTAAGTATAAATGACGTTTGTGTTTCGTCATTCCGTTGGGTGATACTACTTTAGAGTGTTTAATTCAAGATAAAATAAACACTAAGCTAATAAATGTAACACTTGAGATGCTGAAACCCGTTCATCATGACAAATTAAGGGTGAGGCGATGATTAGGTGCGAGAGCTTTTTGAAATTTATTTTAAATTTTCAATGAATTGATCAAACAAATACGATGAATCGTGGGGTCCTGGACTGGCTTCGGGGTGGTATTGTACCGAAAAACAGTTTTTAGACTTCATTGCTATTCCTGCAACAGTATCGTCATTCAAATGTAAATGTGTTACTTCTAAATCCGAGTGGGCTTCTGCTTCTTCTCTATTGACTGCAAACCCATGGTTTTGAGAGGTGATTTCTCCTTTGCCTGTTACTAAATTCTTAACAGGGTGATTGATTCCTCTGTGTCCATTATGCATTTTATATGTAGAAACGCCATTTGCCAAAGCAATAACTTGGTGTCCGAGACAGATTCCGAATAATGGTAAGTTTTTTTCAATGATGGTTTTTGCCAAGGCTTGTGCTTCTACTAAGGGTTCTGGATCTCCAGGACCATTAGATAAGAAATAGCCATCTGGATTCCATGCACTCAGTTCCTCAAAACTAGAGTTAAATGGAAATACTTTTATATAAACATCGCGATCAGCAAAGTTTCGTAAAATATTTTTTTTGACGCCGATATCGAGTGTTGCTATCTTGTAGGTTGCATTTTCATCTCCAAAGTAATAAGGTTCTTTTGTGGATACTTTAGAGGCGAGTTCCAATCCTTCCATTTGTGGAATTTCAGAAAGTTGTTTTTTAAGACCTTCAATGTTATCTATTTCTGTAGAAATAACAGCATTCATGGCACCATTTTCGCGAATATAACTAACAAGGGCTCTTGTATCCACATCGGAAATTGCAAATAAATCATGTGCATCTAAAAAATCAACTAGCGATCCACTCGCATCAACACGAGAATAGTTGTAACTAAAGTTTTTGCAAATGAGTCCGGAAATTTTGATGGAATCCGATTCCATTTCTGTTTGATTTACGCCGTAGTTTCCAATATGAGGATTGGTAGTCACCATGAGTTGACCAAAATAAGAAGGGTCGGTAAAAATTTCTTGATAGCCTGTCATGCCTGTATTAAAGCATACTTCTCCAAAAGCAGTCCCTTCTTTACCTATTGCTTTTCCATAAAAAATTGTTCCATCAGCAAGAAGTAAGATAGCTTTTTTTCGTGTTGTGTATTTCATTATTATTGAAGTCTTATTAACTTATACAAAATTGCATAAAAAAAGGATAAACTAAAAAAGTTTATCCTTAAAATTTTAAATGCTTATTAACATTTATTCTTCTTCTGTTGTTGTGGTAGTTTCAACAGCAGCTACAGCTTTTGCAGCACCTCCTCTACGACTTCTACGAGTGGTCTTTTTCTTAGGTTGTTTGTCGGCATTGTAAATTTCATTGAAATCTACTAATTCGATCATTGCCATGTCCGCGTTATCACCAAGACGATTTCCTAGTTTGATAATTCGAGTATAACCTCCTGGACGGTCTCCAACTTTAGTTGCGACTCCACCAAATAATTCAGCGATCGCTTCTTTTTGTCTTAATCTACTGAATACAATACGTCTGTTGTGAGTTGTATCTACTTTAGATTTTGTAATTAAAGGCTCAACAAATTGCTTTAAGGCTTTTGCTTTTGCAACCGTTGTATTGATCCGCTTATGTTCGATTAAAGAACATGCCATGTTTGCTAACATTGACTTTCTGTGGGCGGTTTTTCTACCTAAATGATTTATTTTTTTTCCGTGTCTCATGACATTCTATTTAAACTTTATCTTGCATCAACTCATTTAAGAGGCGCAAATTATAAAGTAATTAATCTTTATCTAGTTTATATTTACTTAAGTCCATTCCGAAGCTAAGGCCTTTTACATTGACTAACTCTTCAAGTTCAGTTAATGATTTTTTACCAAAGTTTCTAAACTTCATTAAATCGTTTTTATTGAAAGATACTAAGTCACCTAAAGTATCAACTTCTGCAGCTTTCAAACAATTAAGTGCACGAACTGAAAGATCCATGTCAATTAATTTAGTTTTAAGCAACTGACGCATGTGAAGAGATTCTTCATCATAAGTTTCAGTTTGTGCAATCTCATCTGCCTCTAAAGTGATACGCTCATCCGAGAATAACATGAAGTGGTGGATTAAGATTTTAGCGGCTTGTGTTAAGGCATCTTGAGGGTTGATAGAACCGTCTGTCTGGATTTCGAAAATTAATTTTTCGTAATCTGTTTTTTGTTCTACACGAAAGTTCTCAACGCTGTATTTAACATTTTTGATTGGTGTGTAGATAGAATCTGTAAAGATTGTTCCTACAGCAGCAGCAGCTTTTTTGTTTTCTTCAGCAGGCACATATCCACGTCCTTTTTCTAAAGTCAATTCCATATTAATGGTTACTTTAGGATCTAAGTTACAGATTACTAAATCTGAATTTAAAACTTGGAATCCGGAGATAAATTTCTGAAAATCTCCTGCAGTGATTTTATCTTGTCCAGAAATTGATATTGAAACAGACTCATTGTCCACTTCATCAATTTGTCGCTTGAAACGTACTTGTTTCAAGTTAAGAATAATTTCTGTAACGTCTTCTACAACGCCAGGAATGGTAGAAAACTCATGTTCTACACTGTCCATTTTTACTGAAGTAATTGCAAAACCTTCTAATGAAGATAATAACACTCTACGTAAAGCATTTCCAACTGTTAATCCGTATCCTGGTTCTAAAGGTCTGAATTCGAATTTACCTTCGAAATCAGTAGAATCAATCATGATTACTTTGTCGGGCTTCTGAAAATTTAATATTGCCATAATTGTCTTCGTTTTAATTGTTAATTAGTTGCGCGATTTATAAGTTTGAAGACCACTAATAAATCCTTTGGCTAAATACCAATATGATTAATTTATTATTTAGAGTAAAGTTCAACGATAAATTGTTCGTTGATGTTTTCAGGAATCTGAATACGTGCCGGAACGGAAACATAGGTTCCAGATTTTGTATCGTTATTCCAAGTAATCCACTCATAAACTGCTGAAGAGTTTGATAGAGCAGATTCAATAGTTTCTAATGATTTAGATTTTTCTCTAACAGCAACAACATCACCAGCTTTTAGAGAGTAAGACGGAATGTTTACAATTCCACCATTTACAGTAATGTGTCTGTGTGATACTAATTGTCTAGCGCCACTTCTAGAACGAGATAATCCCATTCTAAATACAACATTATCTAGTCTAGATTCACATAATTGTAAAAGCACCTCACCAGTAATACCACGTGAAGCCGTTGCTTTTTTAAACATGTTTCTAAATTGCTTTTCTAATATACCGTAGGTATATTTTGCTTTTTGCTTTTCCATTAACTGGATTGCATATTCAGACTTTTTACCACGACGTCTGTTATTTCCGTGTTGTCCTGGAGGATAGTTTCTTTTTTCAAAAGATTTATCTTCTCCGAAGATTGCTTCGCCAAATTTACGAGCGATTTTTGTTTTAGGACCAGTATATCTTGCCATTT
>JABAZA010000005.1 GCA_018608725.1 Flavobacteriaceae bacterium | reverse complement strand
CCAATATTTACAATATCGGTAAATGTTTTGTTGGTGTAGCCTTTTTTGGTGCCATTGATGATCGCTTCAGAAAAGTTTTTTATCAGGGCTTTTGCTTCATGAATTTCGGGAATAACATTTTTATCATCTACAAAAACTTTAACCTCTTTTGGTGCTCTAAGTGCTGTGTGAAGTACTGCTCTACCTTCGGTATGATTAATAATATCGCCTTCAAAATATTTTGAAATAGCATCCTTAAGCTTCAATTCCTCAGCCAGTTCCTTAAAAAGAAGCATGGTTTCAGAATTGATTCTATTTTTTGAAAAATCGACATAAAAATCTTCCCATTGAATGGTAAATTCATCCGCACGCTTTGGGTTTTCAGCAAACCATGTTTTCATGTGTGCATCCTTGACTGCTTCAAAGTGAGCTTTTAATTTTGTCCAGGATTTTGTTTGCGTTGGATTGATTGATTGTAATGCCATTGGATAATTTTTAATATATAGTATTAATTAATTGAATCGAGTTGTTGCTTCAAAGGTGCGATAAATTCCTCAAAGTTAGGTTTTAAATAGGCTGGGAGTGCTTTTGCATCTGGTAGTTTTTGACGAAATGGATCGACTTGTTTGCCATTTTTCCAAAAACGATAACATACGTGTGGACCAGCAGTGTTTCCGGTCATTCCTACTTTTCCAATTACATCGCCTTGTTTGACGTAGTCTCCAACTTTTACTAGGCGTTTACTCATGTGAAGGTATTGAGTACTGTAAGTTGCGTTATGTCTTATTTTTACATAGTTACCGTTCCCTCCTTTTCGTCTGGACTCAATAACGGTTCCATTGGCTGTTGCCAAAATAGGAGTGCCAATAGGTGCTGCAAAGTCGGTTCCTTTATGGGGTTTGACACGGTTTCCATAAAAGGCAATTCTTCTTTTTAAATTGTATCTGGAGGAAATACGACTGAATTGTAAAGGGGCTTTTAAAAAGGCTTTTCTAAGACTTTTGGCATTTTCATCAAAATAATCGGTATTGTTCTTCGACTCTTCGTTCATAAAATTAAAAGCGTAAAAGGATTCGCCTTTATGCTCAAAAAATGCTGCTTTGATGCTTTCAATCCCTGCATATACAGAGTCATCTACAAAACGTTGGTTATAAATTACTTTAAAATTATCCCCTTTTTGAAGCCTTGAAAAATCGATGGTCCAAGCATAGATATCATCTGACATGTCATAAATCAACTGCGAAGGCAAGCCCTGATCTTCCATTGTTTCGGAGAGTGTGTTTTCGATAAACCCAAAAGTTTCTTTTTCAATAATTTTAACGGGTTTTCTTTCAATACTAGAAATAATTGAATCACAAAACTCTACAACTAGATATTCAACTTTGTTGGGTTGGTATATAAAAACTAAAGGGGTTTTAACCGCTCCTTTTGAAAACAAAACGGTGTAAGGTTTTCCAATTCTCAAACGACGGACATCAAAAACTTCTTTTGTTTTTTCGGCAATATGATGGATTTTGGGATAGAATAACTGATGTTTTTCGAGCAGTACACCAAAGCTGTCTCCACTTCTAACCGTATCATTTACAACCTGATAGTTATTAAAATTGTAGCCAAATTTATAGTTGTCTTGTTGAGGAATTTCGACTTTATTTTCTTGCGGAAGTTCGTCTTCTGAACAGCTTTTGACAACCAGATTGTAAAAAATAACCACTACAAATCCCGATAAGAAAAATTTTATATTAAAATATTTTTTATACTTAGTCAAGTCCATGTCCCCAATTGTCTTTTTCATCTTGGCTCCAAAGTTCTGGAAAAAATATTCTTTTTTGGTATTTTGGATGCATATATTTTTGCCAATCACTTCCACCTGTTGCTTCTCCATCGCCTTCTTTTCCTAAAATATAATGTTTTGCGGCGTTGTAGTGTGCCATTACCCAAGTAACGTTTACTGTATAGTCGTAATGTCGCATGGCATCTATTAGGCTTTTGTCTTTTTGGCTATCAACTGAAAGTTCTTTGAAACGGGTCCATATATTTTTGGTGTTATAAGTCTTCATGAAGGTGATAAATTCTTCTTTATAACGGTTTTCGAAATTGATTAGTAAGGGGGATTTTTGACCTGTTTTGTAATCTTTTCCAGCAGCTTGCCAATACAAATGTTCAAAGGCATGCTCAAAAGGTGTGTCTCTGTCAATTTTTGCACGAAAACGCACATCAATTAGATTGATAAGTTCTGTAGAGGCAAATTCAATTTTACGGTACTGTGCACTTTGAAATCCACTGGCCGGAGTCAGAGTCTGTCTGAATTTATTATATTGAGCAACATCCATTCCTTCTCTCATTATATTAAAAGAGGTGGTTAACATATCAAAATAGCGACTGATTCGCATGAGCTTATCTTGAAAAAAAACTACTTCGAGTGAGGATGCGTCCGCAATTTGTTTAATTTCCCAAAGGATCATTTTAAAAATCAATTCATTGATTTGGTGGTAGCCAATAAAAACCATTTCATCGGGGAGAGTCGTGCGTTGAATTTGTAACCCTAGTAAAGCGTCCGTGTGAATATAGTCCCAATACGTTATTGAATTACTGTGCAACAATCCTTCTAAATGCACTTCACGATCTTGATGTATCGCATTGTATTTTTCATCAAGAAGGTTTAATAGTTTTTCAGTGGTTGGTTTTTTTGTCATTAGATGTTATAATTGTATTTCAAAGGGGTGCTTAAGTCCTTTTAAAGCTTCTAAATCAGCTCTCAATGAGCCAACGCGTAAGTCTGCTTTTATTTTCATTGGTATTTTATTTTTGTCGGCTGTTACCCATAAGGTCAAGCTTTCTTCTTCTTTAAAAACACGACCAGCCATCACATAGGGTCTGAATTTTATGCATTTAATTTTTCCAAATTTAGTGTTAATCGTTTCTCGGCCTAAATATTTTAATTTGAATAAAAATATTTCATTATCAAAAAAAATATTAAGTTCTACAATGCCTCCTACTTGAATGGTTTCTGAGTCGTAGTTATCTCTCAAATAATAATACGCAGAAACCAAATCTTGAATGTTTTGTTCAATATCAACTGTTGAATTGGTGTTTTCTTTCAGATCATTGACCAATGCTTTGTTTTGCGTATAATCAAACTCTACAATTCTGTTTTTAGTGTAACCGCCTTCGTTAATATTTCTAACAAACTTATAAGGTTGACCTGTAATTTTGTCAAAATGACTTTCGTAATGATCTTTTACTTTAAAAAACCATTTAATTGCACCTGTAGTCCAGCCTTTACCAATAACTTTATAGACAGGTTTATCCTTGTAGGTACTTTCAGAAACTTCAAGAGTTGCATTGCCTGCTTTCATCCATCCACTATAGCTAAGTTTGAATCGTAACCATTCCCCAACTTGAAAAGAGGAGGGTTCTTGAGCTCCTAAAAACTGAAAACTTATTAATAAAAAGAGTGCTATTACTAGTTTTTTCATGAAAACAAATGACCAATTATTATTTAAAGAATAATAAATTTTGTTACAAATTTGCAATTATTATTCCAAATTATAAAACGAATCCCTCTTTAGTATAAAATATTTTTTGTTTGCGATTGTATACGTGGCTTTCAAATTTAAAACCAGTAACCCACATTAACATAAAAACCTGACTCATTTGAGTCTTTTGACCAGTTATATTTCACCTCTATAGGTCCAAAAATTGTTTCTAGTCCATACCCAATTGAATACCCTCCATACAAAGGAGATTCAATCCATTCGCTACTTAAAAAAATATCATCCCCAATGTTTGCGAAGTTTGCTGAAAAATTAAAATGATGGTTTTTTATAAACTCATAATCAAGTGTCGAATCCAATTTTACATAACTATTTCCACTCAGTGAAAAATAATCATATCCATAAAATGTTGAATAGTTGTTAAAGTAATTAGAGCCATAACCTCCAAGCCCAAAAAGAAGTGCCTTGTTATCGTTGTTTCCTATTTTAAATCCCCCTTCAGTACTAATACTCATAGCGAGCTTATCTGCAATTTTAAATGCTTTAGAAATTTGTGATTTAAAGACTGATAATTCATTAAAGTCATCTCTAAAGTTTGAGGATCCAAAATAAAATTTAGCCCTTCCTTCAAAGAGAAACCCACTCGTAGGAAAAAATTTATTGTCGATAGAGTCAATCTTTAACGATCCAAAAAGGCTGTAAAACTCCCTATCCTCAATCTTGTATTCTGAAGTGCTAAAAAAGGTGGAAAATACATTGTCATTCGTAGTGATTTTTAAATCCTTAAGTTCTATACCTATTTTGATTGCTAAGTCTTTATGAATTAACGTTTCTACAAAAAATTGATGTGTAAATTCGCTAAAATCCATTTGAATTTCATCAATATTTGGATATAAACTCCCATTGATAAGACTTGTTGGTTTTATTAAATTATTAAACCCTATATATTTAGAATTAATCCCCACACTCCAGTAAAACCCCTTGTCAATATAGTAGTCAAAATTATAACGTGTGTTATCACCAAGAATAAAATCCATTGAAAGCACATCATTTTTAAGAAGCAATTGTTTTTTTGTAAGGTTGAGTAGCGCTGCACTTTTATACAACTGATCATAATGCACTCCAAACTTTATAAAAGTAGTGTTTTTGGCTTCCGTAGCTTTCGCAATAAAATTATAGCCTTGTCCAGCAGGAGAAAATTTATATAAAAAACTGTCAAAATTATTCGTGGCCACTAAGTTATTAACCCCTTTGCTAAAGTCGTCAAAACTTATCGTTTCTCCTGTTCTAAATCTGAGTTTGCCTCTTACATACGATGGTGTATATTTTTCAAGACCAAAAATTGAAATATCATTTATTTTTATTTTATCAAAATTAGGATTCGCAGCCTTCATTTTTTTAAAATTCTGTGCCTTAGCAATGGTTTTTAATTCCTCTATATAAGGGGACGCAGCTGTTTGTCCTTTGCTAATGATTTTATTACTATTTTTAAAGGAAACAAGCGAATATTCAGAAACTTCTGGTTTGATATATATGTCGGTTAATTTGGACTTGTTTTTCATATCTTTAGTCGCTCTAAAGTTGCTTATTTGAATTATAATATTTGACACAGATTCCAACTTATTAATTGTCAGAAGATCATCTTGAACATCCACTCCAATAATAATATCTAAATCTTTTGACTCTAAACCCTGTATTGGATAATTATTCACAATACCTCCATCCATCAATAATTTATTGTCCAAACTTACGGGCTGATAAAGTGTTGGTAAGGCACTACTCGCTGCGATTGCTTGTGCTAAATTCCCACGATCTAAAACAACCTCTGTTCCAGTTTTCATATCTGTTGCAATACAATAAAATGGGATTGGAAGTTTGCTAAAGTCTTCTACTCCACTCACATTTAAAGTTAATTTTGAAAGTGCATTAAACACGTTTTGCCCCCTTGAAATAGAAGATGGCAATTGAACCTTAAAATCATTGAAAGGGAGTGTAAGGGCATATTTTTCTGCATTTTTTCGTTCATAAAATGTCTTTGATTTTCTTGGTACATCATCAGAGATTAGCAAATCAAAATTGGTTGCACTAATAATAGAATCTATTTGTTTTCCTGTATATCCAGATGCATATAAGCCTCCCATAACAGCGCCCATACTTGTTCCCGCAACGTAATCGACACGAACCCCTAAGCTGTCTAGTGTTTTTAACACTCCTATATGAGCTAATCCTTTTGCACCCCCTCCACTAAGAACTAAACCGACTCTAGGGTTTTTTCGCTCAAATTCTTGAGAAAAACCCCCATAAAAAGAGAATAGAAAAAATAAGATAACTAGCTTACGCATGGGGTTTGTTTTGATAATAATTATAAATAATTCGAGCTTTTGACACTCCAATAACTTGCTCTAATTCGTCTAAAGCTGCAAATGAAACACGTTGTGCAGACTTAAACTTTTTTAACAACTCTAAAATTGTTTTATCACCAACGCCTACAATTGATTCCAGTTCCGAATTTAAAGCTGTTTTACTTCGTTTATTTCGATGGTGTTCAATTCCAAATCGGTGTGCTTCATTTCTGAGTTGCTGAATGATTTTTAGGGTTTCACTTTTTTTGTCTAAATATAAGGGAATTGGATCATTTGGATAGAACAATTCTTCTAAACGTTTTGCAATTCCGATAATCGCAATTTTTCCGCGGAGCTCTAAATCGTCCAAACTCTTTAAAGCAGCGGAAAGTTGTCCTTTTCCTCCATCAATAACAATTAATTGTGGTAATGGCTGTTTTTCATCTAGCAATCGTTTATACCGTCGAAAAACCACCTCGGTCATGGAGGCATAATCGTCGGGGCCTTCAACAGTTTTAATGTTGAAATGCCGGTATTCTTTTTTGCTAGGTTTTCCATTTTTAAAAACAACACAGGCAGCAACGGGATGTGTTCCCTGAATATTAGAATTATCAAAACATTCAATATGGGTTGGTGCTTCAGAAAGTCTCAAATCAGACTTCATCTGTGCCATGATCCGCGCTACATGACGGTCAGGATCTGTTATTTTAACCTGTTTTAACTGCTCCAAACGTTGGTACTTTGCATTCCGTAGCGATAGATCAATAAGTTGTTTTTTATCGCCAACTTTAGGAATCGTAATCCTAAAATTTGATCCTAAATTTACCTCAAAAGGCACGTAAATTTCTTTGGAATCGAGTGCAAAACGTTGGCGGAGTTCTGTAATCGCAAGTTCCAAGAGTGCTTGATCACTTTCTTGAAGTTTCTTTTTTAGCTCCATCGTATGAGAACGAATTATTGCTCCATAAGAAAGTTGTAAAAAATTGACGTAGGCATAACTTTCGTCGCTCACTATTGAAAACACATCTACGTTGCTGATTTTTGGATTCACAATGGTTGATTTTGCCTGATAGTTTTCTAAAATTTGTAATTTTTCCTTCAAAGATTGTGCCGCTTCAAACTCTAAATTTTCTGAATAGGTTTTCATCTGTGATTTGAAAACCGAAATTGAATTTTTAAAATTTCCTTTTAAAATTTCACGAATTGCGGCAATATTCTCTAAGTAAGAGGCTTCCGTTTCTTTGGCTTCACAGGCTCCTTTACAGTTGCCCAAATGATATTCTAAACATACTTTATATTTCTGACTGTGAATTTTTTCTTTCGACAAATCGTATTTACATGTCCGAAGCGGAAACAACCCTTTGATAAGGTCTAAAAGGGTATATACGGTTTTGATACTGGTGTAGGGTCCAAAGTATTCAGACCCATCTTTAATCATGCGTCGGGTTTGGAATACTCTTGGAAAAGGTTCTTTTTTAATGCAAATCCAAGGATAGGATTTATCATCTTTTAAGAGCACATTGTAACGGGGTTGGTATTTTTTAATCAGATTGTTTTCGAGCAATAGAGCATCCGTTTCTGTTTCTACGACAATATGCTTAATCTCAACAATTTTTTTAACAAGTACATTTGTTTTTCCGTCATCATGAACCTTATTAAAATACGAGCGAACTCGGTTTTTTAAGTTTTTTGCTTTACCAACATATATAACAACACCTTTAGCATCATAAAACTGATAAACACCAGGTGTGTTCGGCAAGGTTTTTAATTGAAGTTCAATATTAAAATTACTCATCAATTCAAAGGTAATTAATTCCAGTGATTGTAAAAATTGAATTTGCATTTTTAGTATCTTGCAAGGGAATAATCCAGCCAATACGTATGAATATTGTAATATTATCTCGCAATGAAGCTCTGTATTCAACACAAAGACTTGTTGAAGAAGCTGAGCGTCGAAATCATCATGTCGAAGTCATAAATCCTTTGAATTGCGATTTGATTATTGAAAAGGAAAAGCCGACGGTTTTCTATAACGACAGGTATCTGGATGATGTGGATGCCATCATTCCGCGTATAGGTGCTTCGGTAACCTATTATGGGTGTGCAGTGGTCAGGCAGTTTGAAATGATGAATGTGTTTTCGACCGTTTCTTCTGATGCCATTATACGGTCTAGAGATAAGCTAAGAAGCTTTCAACACCTTTCCAAGGCGGGTATAGATATGCCAAAAACAGTATTTACCAATTATTCTACTGATGTAGAAAAAGTAATTGCTCATGTCGGTGGCTCCCCTGTTGTGATTAAATTACTAGAAGGCACACAAGGAATTGGAGTTGTTTTGGCAGAAACTAAAAATGCTGCTGAATCTGTACTAGAAGCTTTTAATGGATTAGAAGCAAGAGCATTGGTACAAGAATACATTGCGGAAGCTAAGGGCAGTGATTTACGTGCCTTAATAGTAGATAATCGGGTTGTGGGTGCTATGAAACGTCAAGGAAAGGAAGGTGAATTTAGATCGAACCTTCACAGAGGTGGAACTTATTCTTATCATAAACTCAACGAAGACGAAAAAAAGATTGCCTTGAAAGCTGCAAGAAAATTAAAATTACCCGTTTGTGGAGTCGATATTATACAGTCGCATCGAGGACCTTTAATAATGGAAGTCAATTCGACCCCAGGACTCGAAGGAATTGAAGGCGCTTCTAAAAAAAATGTTGCACAAGCTATCATAACCTATATTGAAAGAAATAGACGCTTATAATTAAGGTGTTAATTATATTTCAACAAAAATCAACGCGTGAAAAAATCAGAGTTAAGAGCAATTTACAAAACACTTCGAAAAGAGTTGAGTTTGAAGGATGTGGACGATTTGAGTCTTCAAATCGCAAACTCAGTCCTTAAACTTCCAATATGGGAGCATTCTTTTTTTCATGTATTTTTGACAATTGAATCCTTAAAAGAGGTCCTTACTGAACCTATCATATCTATTCTCTCAGGGAAAGACAAACATATTGTGGTTTCTAAAAGCGATTTTAAAACTCGAACGATGTCGCATGTTCTTCTGCAAGATAACACCATTCTAAAACCTAATTCTTGGAATATTCCAGAACCCGAAAATGGAATTTCAATAAACGATACACAAATAGAAGTGGTGTTTCTTCCTCTAGTTGCTTTTGATAAAACAGGAAATCGTGTAGGGTATGGAAAAGGATTTTATGATGCTTTTTTAAAAAACTGTTCAAAGGATACTGTAAAGATTGGACTTTCCTTTTTTGAAGCTGAAACTGTTATTCATGATGTTGAATTGCATGATGTACCTTTGGATTATTGTGTGACTCCAAATAAAATTTATACGTTTTAAACTGTTGAGGACTTTGGAAATACTTTTTTATTGAATACCAAAAGTAATCCAACACCGGTGCTAATCGCCATATCAGCAATATTAAAAACAGGATCAAAAAAGGAAAAATAATTACCTCCAAAAAATGGAATCCATTCAGGAAAATAGCCTTTAAACAAAGGGAAATAAAGCATGTCAACTACTTTTCCATGAAATAGGTTGGCATAGCCTTCAGTCGGAAATAAAGTTGCTGTTTGTCCTAAACTTCCATCGAAAAGAATGCCATAAAAAACAGAGTCAATAATATTTCCTAAGGCTCCAGAGAAGACCAAAGCGAGTGCAACCGTCAAGATTTTAGATGTTTTTTTATGAAGACTTTGATAAAGCCAATAGCCAATACCACAAACGGCAAAGATTCTAAAAATTGTTAAAGATAATTTGGCACTCGAGTCAGAGATAAAGGAAGAAATGTCACTAAGTTTGGCACCCCACGCCATGCCTTCATTTTCAATGAAGTAGATTCTAAACCAATCAAAGATTTTCAGTTCTTGCCCTAACTCAAAATGAGTTTTGATATATATTTTTGAAGCTTGATCTATAAAAAGAATCAACACAACTAATAAAAATGTCTGTTTTTTAGACATTTTATTTTTGCATATTCTTTGCTTCTATACTTAAGGTTGCATGTGGAACCAACTCCAAGCGTTTTTTATTGATAAGTTTTTTAGTCACTCTACAAACACCATAGGTTTTATTTTCAATTCGGTTCAAGGCGTTTTTAAGGTCTCTAATAAACTTCTCTTGGCGGATGGCCAATTGAGAATTTGATTCTTTACTCATTACTTGGCTTCCTTCATCAAAAGCTTTAAAGGTCGGCGACGTATCTTCAGTTCCGTTATCTAAATCGTTCATATAAGCGCTTTTAATAAGATCTAAATCATGCTGCGCTTTCTCAATTTTTTTTAAAATAATTGCTTTAAAAATTTTTAAATCGGTATCCGAATATCTGCTTGTATTTTCAATGGACATAATTATATGGATTTTTGGATGTATAACTTGGTGTTGATCGCATCAAAAGAAATGTCATCACCTTTTTCTAGTTGCGCTACTAAGTGTAGCTTTTCCGTTAATGTTTCTAGTTTAATATATTCTAAATTTTGTTTTACAGCATTTTTAATAGCAGCTTCTGATTGTAGATAAACCTCAATTCGATCGGTAAGTTCAAATCCAGAATCTTTTCTCAAATTTTGAATTCTATTGACCAATTCTCTCGCAATTCCTTCCTCTTTTAAAACCTCCGAAATAGTTACATCCAAAGCAACTGTTACAGCTCCTTGATTGGCGACCAACCATCCTTCGATATCTTGAGAGGTAATCTCTACATCATTGCGTTCCAAATTTATACTTTTTCCGTTAATTTCAATACCTAATAAACCTTTTTCTTCAATTTCCTTAATATCTTCAGCATTCATGTTTTGAATGGCATTGGCAATAAGCTTCATGTCCTTTCCAAATCGAGGACCCAAAGCTTTAAAATTTGGCTTGATTTGTTTCACTAAAATATCGGACGCATCTTCTAATAATTCAACTTCTTTTACATTGACTTCGTGTTTTACTAAGTCAACTACTGCTAAAATATCTTCTTTTTGAGTGGTGGAATTCACCGGAATCATGATTTTTTGTAAAGGCTGTCGAACTTTAATTTTTTCTTTTGCTCGTAAGGACAAAACTAAAGATGAAATTGTTTGTGCTTGCTCCATTTTGCGCTCTAAGTTTTTATCAATTAGAGTCTCATTTACTGATGGGAAATCTGCTAAGTGAACACTTTCAAATGTTTCTTTATTTGTAGCTGAATTTAGATCTAAATACAAACGATCCATAAAAAACGGAGCGATTGGCGCACTGAGCTTAGCAATGGTAAGCATGCAAGTATATAAGGTTTGATAGGCTGATATTTTATCTGTTGCATATTCCCCTTTCCAGAAACGTCTTCTACTCAGACGAACATACCAGTTGCTTAAATATTCTTGTGTAAATTCAGAAATCACACGGGCTGCTTTTGTAGGTTCATAGTCCGCATAATAGGCATCCACTTTTTCAGTTAACGAATTTAGTTCTGATAAAATCCAACGGTCAATTTCTGGACGGTCTTGACTGGAAATGTCAGGCTCTGCATAACTAAATTTGTCAATATTTGCATAGAGCGTAAAAAAGGAATAGGTGTTGTATAAGGTTCCAAAAAACTTTCGTTTAACTTCTTCGATACCTTCTATATCAAATTTTAAATTATCCCATGGATTCGCATTGCTAATCATATACCAACGTGTTGCATCAGCCCCATAAGTGGATAAGGTTTCGAAAGGATCGGTTGCATTGCCCAAACGTTTTGACATTTTCTGCCCGTTTTTATCTAAAACTAATCCATTAGAAACAACGTTTTTGTAAGCCACGGAGTCAAAAACCATGGTTGCAATCGCATGGAGTGTATAAAACCATCCTCGCGTTTGATCGACACCTTCCGCAATAAAATCTGCAGGAAAGGCTTTGTTCTGATCGATAAGCGCTTTGTTTTCAAATGGATAATGCCATTGTGCATAGGGCATACTTCCAGAGTCGAACCATACATCAATTAAATCGCTCTCTCGGTGCATGGGTTTTCCAGATGGCGATACCAATATAATGGCATCCACAATGTTTTTATGGAAGTCAATCTTTGAATAATTTTCAAGAGAATGATCGCCGACTACAAAATCTTCAAAAATGTCATTTTCTAAAACGCCTGCTTGTACTGCTTTTTGCATTTCTGCTTTGAGTTCTTCTACAGATCCAATACAGATTTCTTCTTTACCATCTTCCGTTCGCCATATTGGAAGCGGAATTCCCCAATAACGTGAGCGTGATAAGTTCCAATCGTTTGCATTTGCTAGCCAGTTCCCAAAACGACCTTCACCCGTGCTTTTTGGCTTCCAATTAATGGTTTGGTTTAGATTAAACATCTGCTCTTTTACGTCGGTGATTTTTATAAACCAAGAATCTAACGGATAGTATAAAATAGGTTTATCTGTTCTCCAACAATTTGGATAGCTGTGCTTATATTTTTCAACCTTAAAGGCTTTATTTTCTGTTTTCAGCTTAATTGCCAGTTCTACATCCACAGATTTTTCTGGTGCTTCGCCTTCTGGATAGTATTCATTTTTAACAAAACGCCCTGCAAATTCTTCAACTTCAGGTCTGAAACGTCCTTGTAAATCTACAAGTGGTACTAAATTACCATCCGTATCTTTTACTAATAATGGTGGGATTTCTGGTGTTGCTTGCTTTGCAACAATTGCATCATCGGCTCCAAATGTTGGTGCGGTATGTACAATTCCAGTTCCATCTTCGGTGGTTACAAAATCCCCCGAAATAATTCTAAACGCATTTTCTGGGTTGTCGTTTGGCAAGGCATAATCTAACAATTGCTCATAGGAGATTCCTACAAGGTCTTTTCCCGTAAACGATTTTACAACATAAAATGGAATGGTTTTATCTGATGATTGATAGCCTTCCAATCCTTCTGCGTTTTCTACTTCTTTATATTTTCCGTTAAATTGTTTTCCAACCAAGGCCTTTGCAACTACCACGTTTGTAGCCTCAAAAGTGTATTGATTATAGGTTTTTATGAGTACATATTCAATTTTTGGTCCTACAGTTAAAGCCGTATTACTCGGCAACGTCCAAGGTGTTGTGGTCCATGCCAAAAATAAAACAGGTCCTTCGTTTTGCAAGAATTCTGGGAGTGATGCCTCATTTGCTTTAAATTGTGCCACAATGGTGGTGTCTGTAACGTCTTGATATGTTCCAGGTTGATTCAGCTCGTGGGAGCTCAAACCTGTTCCCGCTTTTGGGGAATAGGGTTGAATCGTATAGCCTTTATAAATAAGGTTCTTGTTGTAAATTTGTTTGAGGAGCCACCATACACTTTCCATATATTTTGGATCGTAGGTCACATAGGGATCGTCCATATTCACCCAGTAGCCCATTTTTTGAGTGAGGTCATTCCAAATATCAGTGTAGCGCATCACCGCAGTTCTACAGGCAGCATTATAGTCTTCAACAGAAATCGTTTTACCGATGTCTTCTTTCGTGATTCCCAATTCTTTTTCAACGCCCAGTTCAATAGGAAGTCCATGTGTATCCCAGCCAGCTTTACGGTTTACTTGAAACCCTTTCATGGTTTTATAGCGGGGGAAAATATCTTTTATAGCACGCGCTAAAACATGATGAACCCCTGGTAATCCATTGGCGGATGGTGGGCCTTCAAAAAATACATAGGGTGGTTTACCTTCCCGAGAGGTGATACTTTTATTAAAAATATCATGATCCTCCCAAAACTTTAGCATCTCATCTGCTAGGTTTGGTAAGTTAAGTCCTTTATACTCAGGAAATGTCGCGCTCATTATTACTTGCTATTAAGGTCGCAAAATTAAGAAATTAAAATAAAAAGCCACCGAATAAATCAGGTCATTTTGAGTTTACATAAGATTCTTAAATTTACAGCTTTAATTTTCGCCTTATAAGTGTTCTAAATACTAATTTTTTAGTAATATTACAGGAATGAATCCTACCTATGTTAACTTCATTATTAAAAAGCGTTTCTTATATTTTACATCCCTTACTCATGCCGTGGATGGGTGCTGTATATTTTTTTACTGTAACCCCTGTACAATACCATCCCATTAAAATCAGTTTTTGGTTGCTTTCTATTATTCTTTGGAGTGTTGTTGTCCCTCTGATTTTGTATTTTATTTTAAAGAAAATAAAACTCGTCCAGTCCATAGATCTGAAATCTTCTAAAGAACGTATTTGGCCTTTATTACTGAATAGTATTATTTTAGGATATTTAAGTTTTAGTCTTTTACCAAAATCTATATGCGTAGAATTACATTATTTATTTTTAGGAGCTCTAATAACTGCAGCTTTAGGGATGATTTTAGCGCTTTTAAAATTCAAAACAAGTATTCACATGATGAGTACTGGAGGCGCTTTCTTTTTTATGGTGCTTGTTAATTTGCATTATGATTATTCATTTAGCACTACTTTTGCCTTCTTTGTGATTGTTATGGGTGCAATGGCAAGTTCACGATTGCATTTGAACGCACATACCCCTAAAGAACTTGCCGTTGGTCTTTTTGTTGGTGTTGTTCCTCAGCTTTTATTATTCAATCACTGGCTATAAGATATAGAAAATCAGACCTATTTTTAAGGCATTCATTTCAATAGATTGTGCGTTTGTAGAGGAAATGGAGTCAAAAATCGGATTCAAACCATAGTAAATGTAGCCGTTCCAAGTGTTATAGCCAACACTCAGAGTTAGTCCGTACTGCCACGTATTTAACCCTGTCAAACCTCTATGTGTTTCATTGCCCGGCTCGCCGTTGTACACAGATTTTGAAGCCAATAAATACCCCATTTTTACTCCTGTATATACCCGCCAAAACTTATACGTTTCTGCATTAGAGGTTCGCCAGCGAAATTCCAAAGGAACTTCTAAAAGGTGTTGGGAGAAATTATTTTTGGAATAATTAATGTCTTCTAAAATTGTGTAAGTCGTTGGGGTTGTTGAACTAATTCTAATGTTTTGATTGAATGTATTAATGGAATAGCCAAGCCCTAAACCAATGGCGACATTGCGACGTTTATTGATCGGAAAATCTCTAATAACACCCAAATGAAACCCAGTAGAAAAACTGTTTTGAGAGACTCCAGACGGTAAATTTACAAGTGCATTATAAGTAACTCCAATATAAATTTGATCTTCTCTATACAAACTATCCAATTCGGCAGCTTTATTAGATTGTGCATAGGCACCTACAAAATTGCAAAAAAGGAATAAAAATACACGAAATCTCATAAAGTATGTCCTAGTTTTATACTACTAAATTAAATAAAAAAAGGCATTCTGAGTAGAATGCCTTTTATATATTTTGAAGTGCGTTTTTATTTGATGTTGTTCAACGCATCACCAACTCCGGTGGTGTAGTTAATTTTAAGCGCGTTGACTTTTCTAAGTTCGTACTTAACATCGCCCACAATTCCCATATTGGCATCTTTGTCAACTTTAAGGGCAACGGTAAGAAACGGAATTAATTCTTCTCTTAAGGCTGCTCTTTCAGCTCCAATAAATGCGCCTACTTCTGAAAGCTCTGCGAATTGATCGTTCAGTTGAATTCTTGGTTCGGTTCCAAACTTTTCATAACCTGCACTTGGTTTACCCATATAAATATAGCTTACTGGGTTTTTCTTATCGAGTTTTTCAACTTGGTTTGCGACAGGAAGTGCATTTTGGATTTTGAGTGAATTTTCGCGCATCACAGTAGCTACCATAAAAAAGAACAGTAACATAAATACAATATCTGGAAGTGAAGCCGTTGAAATGGCCGGTGTGCCTCCGTCAGATTTCTTTTTAAATTTTGACATGTTGTTTCTTTACTTTTTAATTAAACTACTGGACTTCAGAAAGTTTCTGAGGAAACTCTAATTTTATCTGATTAATCACTTCTTTTAACTTTGTTTTGTTTCCTACAAAGCGAGCGTCTTTATAATTCTTTTGCATTTCCACAAAATTCATATCTGTAAATCCTTGAGGCGGCCCTAATTCTAGTGCTCTTCTGTTTCGAAGCACATTGTAGGCTGCTACCAATTCATTTTGAACAGAAATATAAGTTGCATAAGAAGTTTCTCTATCGTTCTTTAAGGATATAATTGCTTTGTCTGGATTATCTGAAGAGGAGGCGTTTTTAGGACCTTGACAATAGGTGCAGGTTCCGTCTCCATTGTTATCTAAAAACTCGATAGCTGCAGCTCTCAAGTCTTTGATTTCCATCAATTCTTCTTCGACTAGCAATTGATCCTTACCGTTCAGGAGTACTGTAAAAATATTCCTTTGCTTAATGATAGGCGGCTCAATATCTTCTTCAATAGGAGGAAGTTTTCGATTGAGTCCAGAATCCTTTTCTATGGTTGTTGTAACCAAGAAAAATATTAACAATAAGAAGGCAATGTCGGCCATAGAGCCCGCATTCACTTCAGGTGCAGATCGCTTAGCCATATTATTTTACCATTTTTTTGATTCCAAATCCTAACATTATTCCACCAGCAATTACAGCCAATAGATAGAATAAATACAATCCTGCTCCAACTAACTTTGAACCACTTGCTGAAAGCATGTCGCCATTTTTAAGGGGCGTTTCTGCGCCATCGGCAACGAAGTAGCAAAGCAAAGCTAGAACCACAAAAGCGGCAACTCCTGTAAGGGTGTTTTTTAAGCTTGCAGTGTTTGAAACTGTATTGAGCACTGAAAAAACTAATACAATAAGGACAGCAATGGCTAGGACGATATAAGATACGTACATAAACATATTTACGATCCCGCTGCCTTCGCCTGCTCTTATCTGATCATTTCCAGTAGATATTATATTTCCTAGGAAATAGATTGAAATTACACCAATGACAATAGCTACAATTTTCAATAATTTTTGTAAATCCATAATTATTTGATTTAGTATTGAGGTGTTATTATTTTTTGTTTTTAACCAATATATCCATTAAAGATATAGAGGAATCTTCCATGTCATTTACAATGCTGTCAATTTTAGCAATGATATAATTATAAAAGACTTGAAGTATGATTGCAACAACCAGTCCAAATACTGTTGTTAGAAGTGCAACTTTAATACCCCCAGCAACAAGTGATGGTTGCATGTCTCCTGCTTCTTCAATTTTATCAAAGGCTTGAATCATTCCGATTACAGTTCCCATAAATCCTAACATTGGAGCTAATGCAATAAATAATGAGATCCAAGAAACGTTTTTCTCTAATTGTCCCATTTGAACACCTCCATAAGCAACCACTGCTTTTTCGGCAGAGTCTAAATCTTCGTTGGCACGATCTAATCCTTGATAAAAGATGGATGCGATAGGTCCTTTTGTGTTTCTACAAACTTCCTTAGCAGCCTCTAATCCGCCAGAGGATAAAGCGCCTTCTACTTCATCAATTAATTTTTTAGAATTGGTAGTTGAAAGGTTTAAGAAAATAATTCTTTCAATTGCAATTGCAAGTCCTAATATAAGACATAACAAAACGATGCCCATAAATCCAGGACCCCCTTCAATAAATCTATTTTTTAGTTCTTGGTGAAAGCCGATAGATTCTTCTGCGCCATCTGAAGCGGCGTCATCTTGAACAGGACTCACAATAGTCGTAGCAAGAATGTTCATGTTAATGTTCGTGTATGAAGTTGCACTTACAGACCCGAATGCCATTACAAATGCAATAGCTAGAATTGGAAATAATCTTTTCATTGTTCTATGTTGTTGATTTTATTAAAAATATTACTCTTTATACAAGATGATAAAGATATAAAAAAAATGTAATTACCAAAACAAAAATGACAAAACTCAACAAGTTTTAGTACAAATATTCAATACCAATTTTAAATGAAAAGCGATTGCTTGCCAATTAAAAAAAGTCTAAATCATTAACACAAAGGCAATTGCAGAGAGGAAGGGATTCGAACCCTCGATACGTTGCCGTATACACGCTTTCCAAGCGTGCGCCTTAAGCCACTCGGCCACCTCTCTAATTTGCTTTTTTAAGCAGCCCAAATAAAGAAAAAATAGTTTAATTGGTGAAATTTTGGGGCCTAATTTTATGATATTTCTCCACGAATACTTGTTTCAAAAACTGTTTTGAACATATTTTTTGGAGTTTCGAGCCCTAACATGAACATTAATTTTGTCATTGCTGACTCTGTAGTCATATCCTTTCCAGAAATAACCCCTAACTTTTGTAGCGTTTTTCCAGTTTGATATTGATTCATAGACACACTGCCACCAGCACATTGTGTGACATTAATTACAAAAACACCTTTGTCTAAAGCTTCTTCAATCGCTTCTAAAAACCAGTCTTCTGTGGTGGCATTTCCACTTCCATAGGTTTCAATCACAACCGCTTTGAGAGTTGGAATTTCTAAAATCGATTGTAAAATAACAGGGCTAATCCCTGGAAATAGTTTTAAAAGAACAATATTTGTGTTCATTTTTTTATGAACAACCAGTCGAGCCTGTGAATAATTCTTGTGCAATATTTCATGATTTACCTTTAAATGCACTCCAGAAGTGACGAGTGCAGGGAAATTTAAGGAGGCAAATGCCTGAAAGTGCTCTGCATTAATTTTGGTGGTGCGATTTCCTCTATATAATTTATACTCAAAATACAATCCAACTTCTTTGATCACAGCCGTATTATTATTTTGTAATGCGGCAATTTGGATAGAGGTAATTAGGTTTTCTTTCGCATCCGTTCGCAAGTCGCCAATAGGCAGCTGAGACCCCGTAAGAATGACTGGTTTTGCAAGATTTTCAAGCATAAAACTCAGTGCTGAGGCAGTATAACTCATTGTATCACTGCCGTGAAGCACAACAAAACCGTCATGGGTCTGGTAATTTTCTTCTATAATAGTAGCGATAGCGATCCAGTGGGATGGATTCATGTTGGACGAATCTAATGGTGTTTCAAAAGAAACGGGGTGAATATCACAGTCTAATAAATTTAGTTCTGGAATTTTTTCTATTAGGTATGCAAAATCAAATGCCTGTAAGGTTGCTGTGATTGGATCCTTAATCATTCCAATAGTACCACCAGTATATATTAATAGTATTTGAGGTTTCATTTGATTTATAGTTTAAAAACAGATTTTGAGTTCTGAGTAGTAATCTCTGCAATAGAGTTTTTTGAGACTCCATAAATTTCAGATAATTTTTCTAAAACGTTTAAAATATAACTACTTTCATTTCGCTTACCTCTGTATGGAACAGGTGATAAGTAAGGGGCATCTGTTTCTAAAACAATGTGCTTTAAATCGATTTGATTCAAAAATTGATCGATCTTTCCATTTTTAAAAGTAACCACACCCCCTATTCCAAGTTTCATATTGTAAGAAATCGCTTGATGTGCTTGCACTAAAGTGCCCGTAAAACAATGAAATATTCCAAATAAATCAGGCCCTTTTTCTTCTTCTAAAATATCAAACACTTCATCGAAAGCTTCACGACAGTGAATAACTATTGGTAATTTATATTGTTTTGCCAATTGAATTTGAGCTCTAAACATGTCTTGCTGTGCCTTTAACATACTTTGATCCCAAAAAAGATCAATCCCAATTTCGCCAATAGCAATAAATTTTCGGAGTTGCAATTGCTCTTTAACATGTGATAATTCTTCTAAATAATTATCTTTAACATGGGTTGGATGTACACCCATCATCAGAAATATATTATCTGGATAACTCCTTTCAAGCGCATACATGTCCTTTGTGTAACTAGAATCAATCGCAGGAATAAAAAATCGAGTGACACCTGCGGCTATTGCACGATCGATAACTTCGGTTCGATCTGTGTCAAATGCTTCGCTATATAGGTGGGTATGTGTATCTGTGATTATCATAGTACAAAAGTAAGATTTTGAATAGTATCTTTGTAAAAATAATTTACTTTGAAAACACTCCCTATGTCGTTGTCCGAATTTTTACTAAATAAGTCGTATTTTAAGATAAAGATGCACCCTATCGCATCCAATCATTTTAAAATTATATCAAAAATTAATGGCGTAAAAGGAGTCTTTATTTTGGATACTGGTGCTTCTACAACCTTTATAGACCTTAAACTAAAAGAGAAATTTAAACTTACCTCTCATCCCTCTATTGTTAAAGCAAGGGGAGCAGGCCCTGATAAAATTGATACGCTTCTCTCCAAAAACAATACACTTTCAATTGGTAAATGGGTAAAAACACGTTTTCCAATCGCATTAATAGACTTGAGTTATGTGAACGATGCTTTTGAATCTATAAACTCATCTGCCGTTGATGGCATCATTGGGGCAGACATTCTTAAAAAAGGGTTTGCAGTTATTGATTATGAAAAACGGTATTTGTATCTAAAACACAAATAACCGTTGCAAAAAAGAGACTGTCTAAAAAGTATGAAACCCTGTCGTTCTGAAAACATTGCTTTTTAGACAGCCTCATATAATTTCACTAGACTAAGAAAACTTAATCTTGAACTAAAAAGGTAATTGGCAACGAATAAGGAACGACTACTGCCTTTCCGCGTTGACGCCCTGGCTTCATTTTTGGCAACAAATTCACTACACGTGCGGCTTCTTTTTCTAAGCGGGGGTGTGGTGCTCGAGAGCGCACTCCTGTTACATTTCCGTTTTTGTCAATTTTAAAAATAACATTAATCCGTTGTTTTCCGGTTAATCCTAAATCACCCGCTAAGTCTGTATTGAACTTTTTTTGGATAAATTTTTCGATTTTTTTGGACATACATTTACGTTTTTCGGAATTAGTGCCTTTTTCACAGCCTGGGTATTCCGGAACGTTTTCGATCACTGAAAATGGTACCTCAACATCCTCTTCGACCTCTTCGACCTCAACTTCTTCGATTTCAATCTCTTCTTCTTGGTCGGTTTCCGACGATTCAATGACTGTTTCTTCGACCTCTTCTTCATCCTCCACAATTTCTATGACTTCTGGTGCTGCCGGTGGCGGTGGTGGCGGTGGAGGTGGCTTGACTAAATCAATGATTGGAATTTCTTCTTCGTTTTCTTCTTCAAGATTTAAAGCACCTATATCGATATCAGATTTATCGTATGACTTATAATTAATGGATTGATACGAAACGAATAACATCAATACTAAGCCAAGAGCAAAATAGATGGCACTATTTTGACCAACATTAGCTTTCGAATTTTTCTTTGGTAAGCGTTGTTGGGGTTTGTCAGGTGGCGATTTCATAAGGATAGGTTTTAGGGGTTATGAATTTATATACCACAATAAACATACCAAAAAATCCCGCCAAAGCGGGATTTATATAGTTTAACAACGTTAAAAGAACTTAATCTTGAACTTGAAAAGTAATAGGTAAAGAGTATGGAACGATCACAGCTTTTCCGCGTTGACGTCCTGGTTTCATTTTTGGCAACATATTAATTACACGTGCCGCTTCTTTTTCTAATCGTGGGTGTGGTGCTCTAGATCGTACACCAGTTACATTCCCTTTTTTGTCAATTTTGAAAATCACACTGATACGTTGTCTTCCTGACAGGCCTAAATCACCCGCTAAATCTGTATTAAATTTGCGTTGTACAAATTTTGCAATTTTAGCAGACATACATTTTCTTTTATCAGCGTTAGATCCTTTTTCACATCCTGGATATTCAGGTACATTTTCAATCACAGAGAAAGGCACCTCAACATCTTCATAAATTTCTTCTACTTCAATTTCTTCTATTTCAATTTCTTCGTCTTGATCCGTTTCTGTAGATTCAATAACCGTTTCTTCAATTTCTTCTTCATCCTCCACAATTTCTATGACTTCTGGTGCTGCCGGTGGTGGTGGCGGTGGTGGTGGTGGAGTTAATTGATCTATTAAAGGAATTTCTTCATCGAGTTCTGCATCTAAATCTAATTTTCCGATATCAATTGCTGATTTATCATAAGTCTTATGATTAAGCGCACTGTATGATAAAAACAACATAAGTGCTAAACCAACTGCGAAATAGAGAGATGCATTCTTACTAACATCTGCTTTTGAGTTTTTCTTTAATTCCATTTTTGGTGTTATTTTTTGCGAGGGTTAAATTACTTAAAAAATTAATAAATACACAAGAGTTTAAAGTTTTTTAATGATTACTTCTTTTTTTACCTTAATAATAAGGGACATAGCGAAAACTCCTAGACAATTTGCTACAAGATCAAAGATATCGGTTGTTCTATGAATAGAGAGAACTCCTTGCAATATTTCGATAACAGCTCCATAAGCTATTGACAGTAACGATGCTAAAAGCAAACTTGAGTTTGATTTTAGAACATGGAAACTCATAAACCAAAACAAACAAAGCCCAGCATACAAAACAAAATGTGCTATTTTATCATCAAAACCGGTGTTGAGTTTTGGCACTTTTGTAAGATGCGCTAAACCTAAAACCCCTATTGAGATTGTATATAATAATGAGATGCTGTGTATCAAGTAGTTTTTAAGCACCTATAATTTCTTTATATTCATCTGCACTCAAAAGAGTTTCCAAATCTGATGTGTCGGCTACCTTAATTTTGATCATCCAGCCTTCGCCATAAGGGTCGTCATTTACTTTTTCAGGCTCTTCTTCTAAAGATTCATTAAATTCAATGATTTCTCCTGCCAAAGGCAAGAACAAATCTGAAACGGTTTTGACTGCTTCCACAGTTCCAAAAACAGCATCAGCTTCTAATTCCTCGTCTAAGGTGTCAACTTCAACATAAACAATATCACCCAATTCACTTTGTGCAAAATCGGTAATTCCAACGGTTACTAGGTCGCCGTCAACTTTTACCCATTCGTGATCTTTTGTGTATTTTAAATCTGTAGGAACATTCATGATTTTATAATATTAATGTGGTTTGTATTAATTTCCAAAGTTATAACGTAAGGTAAATCCTGAACGAATCGTCGTTTGAGGAAATGCCGTTGATATTGCATATTCTGAGAATGCATAGTCAAAATAAAAGATGGCTGTTAAGTTTTTACTAAACGCATAATCTGCGGCATAACGCATACTCCAAATCGTTTGACCTGCACTCACTTGATTGTTGTCTAAATCCAAATACCGAATGATCGTTTTATTATTTCGCATTGAAATATCGGCTTTCATATTCAAATCACTTTTAATGATTCTACGTGGACCTGCTAATTTCGATCGGATTTTTAAATCTTTAATTCGATAGCCAAGTCCAAAAATATATTCATTCCCATGGATTTCAGTAAGAAGATTGTTATCGAAACTTAAAGAAAGACTACGGTCTCTTTTAACTTCGGCAGTGACTTTAATTGAGTTTTTCATTTCAAAATCGAGCTTCACCAAAGGACTAAATTGTTCTACCAAATTGATGTTGCTGTATAGCATTTCGGGTTTATAATTACCCGATTGATCTTTGGTTTCATTATTTTGATCTCCATACGCTACGTTTGGATCTGCAGCTTGGTAATCAAGGTTTTTTCTGAACTGATTGATGGTATATGATGCATTATAGCCATGAGTTATAGAGAATCTTCTAAAGTGCTTTTTAAACCATTTGTTTTTCATAAACCCGGTATATTTCAGCGTCCAATTAGGAATAGGGATGTCTCTGATAGCGTCCAAACTAATTTTATTTGATTTTTTACCGGAGTAAGCTGCTAAAAACGCGGGTAATAATACGGCTTGACTGTTTTTTCCAAAACCTTCAGGGTAGCCATCTGCATCGGTGTTGTATCCATTGGCACCATAAAAGTTCTGAGCCAAACGGTTGGCAATCACCAAACGGTTGCTTTTAAATTCTTCAAATGGAACGGATTGATTTTCGTCACTTTGACTAAAAGCTGTTTTAATTAATATCGTTGATATATTGAAATTCCCAAACGTATTTTGGATTAATGAATTATATGTATTGCCAACGGCATTAAAAGTTTCAGTATCGTTAGTTGCATACGTTTTCCCTCCATTCAAATCAATTTTCAGATCGGAGATGGGTTCCATATTAATAGAAAAGTCAATATTTTGGGTATGCGTTTCTGTGTACTGCTGGTTGAAATCTTCAAAGGTTGTAAGCCAGCCATTTTCTGCAGAAATTCTTCTAATATCACGTTGACTTCCAAAGGTATATCCAGCGGTTGGTCGAAGTGTTCCTAAGAACCCAGGAGCTGGAAGGTAGCCCGGTAAAAAGGAGCTGTTTCCTTCGGAGTAATTAACTTGCATTCGGTTGATACTGGTTAACAATCCAATTCCAAAATCCTTTAAGTTAATTTTATTTGATTTGGAGGAGACTCTACGGCTTTGTGTGTTATCCTCTGTTTTTCTAGCTCTACTCCCTCTTCTTGAGGATTTTTTTATCCCTAAATAACGATAGAGATTGCGCATATCAAACGATGTATTCAAGTTGTGTTGGTTCGCATTAGAAATGGAATTTCCTAGTGTAATATCGTCATCTCCTACCAATAGGTCAGAGCCTTTGTTCCATTGAAAATCTCCAGTGTAGGAATAATTAGAAGTCACAAAACTTAATGCCGGAAATTTATTTAACGGCAATTCATAATTGATTCCTAATTGTTGCGTGTGTCGGTTTGGATCTCCAAAATCAAAGAAGCGATCCCACACTCCAAGTTCGGGGTCTTGATCACCATTTAATTCATCGTCTATAAAATAATTTCTTACAATATTATTTGTAGAAGACGTAAAGTTAAGGCGTAGCCCATCCGTAAGGTTGTAATTGACGGTGTATTGAAAATCAAACGTATAGTTTCTTCTAATCAATTCATCGACTGTAATATTATTAGCGCCCAAGTCAGCATCTCTAAATTTCTGACTGTTAAATTGACGCACAAAATCTGAACTCACAGAAAGATTGGAAGGCAGTAAGTTTAAATTAAAGTCTTTTATGAGTTTCCAGTATTTATTTACAAATAGAGAATCATTTTTCTTGAAGGGTTCTAGTTTTATGGGATTAAAACTATAATTATAGTTGGCCCCAACTCTTGCATTTTGATCTAAAGAGTTTTCAATTTCAAAATCGCGGTGTTTAATTTGATTGAACGAATAGTTCATCGTTAAATTTTCGACGTCATACATTCTAGGTTTGGCATCTCCAGTACGTTGTTTTCGGACGCCTATAAAATTAATACTTTGTCGTTTTGTATAATCTTCAGATTGCGTTTTGATACGCTCACGTTCTTCCGAAGATGTGGCAGCATCCAATCGACTTTGAAGTTTTAAATCTTTGTATTGCTGGTCGTACTCGGGTGTGATAAGCTCTTCACTTTGTCCGTAATTAAAAGGAATTTCCAAGCCCCATTTTTTTGGTAACAATTGCCCCAGATTCATATTGGTAACCACATCGTATTGTTTTAAGTCTTCACGACTTCGCTGATTTGGTCCTTGTTCTAAACTTCCAAAACCAGTCGTGCTTCGTT
This sequence comes from Flavobacteriaceae bacterium, assembly GCA_018608725.1. GTDB lineage: Bacteria > Bacteroidota > Bacteroidia > Flavobacteriales > Flavobacteriaceae > Hel1-33-131. The sequence goes on along the minus strand of JABAZA010000005.1, from coordinate 10,670 downwards.
TTGCGGTGGCATTGATGTTCATAAAATCGGCGATGTTGCTATCCATACTCAAAATGGCAGCCCAGCCTCCTTCGTTATCCATGTCTGCAAGACGCAACTCATTGAACCAAACTTCTGCACATTGTGCATTTCCACTAATATTTTTGACCCCTACCATTAAGGTTCGAATGTCTCCAAAATTTGGATTTCCTTTAATGGCAATTCGTTGTTCTACAGGATCAGAGTTTGTACCTAAAGAAAATGGCGTAAAATCTAAAACGGGATTTTCTTGTAAGACTCCATCAATCACATTATAAAATGTTGGAACTTCATTGCCTAAGGTTCCTTGGCTAATACCCAAGGCTTTTATTTTTTCTAGAAATTCTAAGGGAATATCAATCTCATTTTCTACTGGCCAAACCTCGTTTGGAGTGGCTCCTGAAGCTCCTGAAGATTTACGCAAAGGAATTTCTATTTGGTAATAATTTTGAGTAAAATCATTTCCCATTCTAATAAACCCTACTAAGCTTCCTTCTTCAAAGCTATCCGTTTCACCATCTTCGGCATGGATAAACATTTTCAGTTTTTTGTACTGACGCATGTCCACATTGATGTTTTTGAAAACACCTCTCGCATCTTCAGATTCCAACTCACAAACATCCAATACTAAGGATTGTTCGTTTTGACGCACAATGCTGTTGTTGTTGTTTAATTGTTCGCGCTCAACTCCTGGTGGAGATACATAACCGCCATCATTTTCTTGAATCCCTACGATTCCAACACTAAAATCAGTGGGATCGGACAGCGTCGCCTCATTCGACTCTTCATCTAATGATAACTGATAACGACGCCAATCGCTTCGTACTAAATCCAAGGTTCCAAATCGAAGCACTGTTGATTCTGTGAACTCTTTTAAATACATACGTGCAAATCGAATGGATCTAAAATCGGATATTCCTCCAACATCATTTGTGAATTCTGAAACTGGTATTCGAAACTGATACCAGTTGATTGTTCCAGAAGAAGACCCATTTGGCAAAGTGATATTTGAAACTGATTTTCTATCAACTATAAAGGAGTTGCTTGGATTATTTAGATCTGAAGTAGAAATCTCTATTTCATATTCATAATAACTGTCTATGGTATTCATAGTGTTATCTCTATTAATATCTTCTACATCTGGAAGTGTTGTAGAACCACGATCGGTGTCTGAAACCGTATCTGGTGAATTTCTTTCAAGTCCATTATATCTTTTGTAACGCTCAAAAATATCCCCTTCTGTATTTAGGTAATATTTGTAATTATCATTTGCTGGATCTTCAAGTGCTCTAAAGGCAGTGAATCGTGCGTCGGAGGTGTTACTTTCTTCGATATCATCATAGCCATCCAAACCAACATCCTGATTGTTACGTTCGGAGCCTTGCGATGAAAACGCATAAATTAAGGACTGATTTTGAGGCGTTACGGTTCCCCATGTGGTTGGTGATAAAAAACTAATGTCACCATCTTCTGGAAGTCCATTTTCATATTGTTTCTTTCCATCTTTAATAACATCTTCCGAAATGTTCCCTAAATTAAATACTAATTTTCCACCAGGATTAGAGGGGTTGTCCAAAAAGGGATCCATCAACCAAAACTCAATGTATTCTACATTTGATTGTTCAAAATCTGTAGAGGTGAGTTGTCTGGTGATTCCTGCCCAACTGTTTTGTGGTGTTTCTAAAATCCCGTCTGCAGCATCGGGCTTATAATTGTAGGGGCCTCTTTCTGTAGGGTTATAAACTAAATCTAAGGTGTTGATAACGGTGTACTGTCCAGTAACGATGTCAACTTGTGGAAACAGTTCATCAATAAAAACTCTCCTAGCATAAAGATCAGAAACATCGTCATCTGTAATGCTTCCAGGGCGTTGGCTGCTGTAAAAAATAGGATCGACTGTGTACCAGTTTAAGTGTGCTCTATCAAATCCGTTCTGATACCCTAACTCATCTTCACCACCTTCTGTATATACACGCCCAAGACCTTTAGGGCGACTTGATAAAAACCAAGATTGTGGACTTAATAAACTAATCCCATTTTGTGTGCCTTCAAAATCATCAACATAAGAAGTGACTTCACTGTCAAAATCGGTTCCTTTTGGAGCACCCGGTTTTAAATAGGCAAACTCCCCTCGTAAGGAGAGGTTGGATGCTACATCCGTATCAATATTTGGTAGTTTGTTTGCCAATCGGGTGAGGAATGGAACTTCTGTTGAATAGTTTCCATTAAACCCAAAAATAGTATTGTTGATTGATTCGCTGCCATAATTTGCTTTTTGTGTTATGGGGCGTTCATTTAAGTTTAAAACGGTGGCACCTAACACAAAGTTTTCGTTGAATTGGTGCTCTACGTTAATTCCTGTAAAACGTTTTGTTTGTTGTCCAAAGACCGCATTGTTTTCAACCGACACCTGAATAGGGGTATTTGAAGCTTGTAATGAGGGATCTAAAATTTGGACAGTTCCAATTTGATAATTCACGGTATAGTCAACACCTTCTACAAGGACACGTCCTCCAGCAGTTACTTTTACAGACCCTCGTGGGACATTAAAAGCGCCAATCGGAATGCCTGAACTTCCAGAAGATTTATAGCGACCCCGCATCAAAAATTTGTTTTTTTCACTGTCTTGTAATGCTGCTGTTTTTGTGCTCTTATAGAGGGATCTATAAACGTATTTTGATTGATTCGCGTTATAGGTTGTTTGGTCGCCTTCATAGTTTTCAGAACCATTGAGTCGCAGGGTTTCAAACAAATAACTTCCAAAAGGCTCTACTTTGGTGAATATAATTTTACCGTTTTGAGGAATGACGGTAACACCCGGAACAAAATCAAAAAAACCATCACCTTTGTTCTGAGGATCGTTATTAAAGTTTAATCGATCGAAGTTAAACAATCGAATTAAAGGCGTTTCCTCTATTGGGTCATTGTTTCCTGTGGGCGCTGGAAATGGATCCGAACCTGCGGGTGTGATATAGTTGAGTGCTGAGGTTTCATTATAGAAAATATTTAATCTAAAATCTTCTTGATCTAATTGATAGGCTCCTGTATTATAAATGTTTTTCATCATCAAATCCCATATAGGAAGATTGACGTTGGTAACGGCACTCTTTAACATTTTTAGGACTAAACTCTGATTGGTAACGGTTTGTATGTTTGTATTCTGATCCACCTCAACATCCGTTGCGGCGAGTCCGTCATTTGCAAACTCTCCAACTTGATACACTTGATCTCCAACCGTATATTGATAAGCAACGGCTAAGACCTCATCATTTTGAAGGCGTTGATTTAAAGAAATATATCCTAATTGGGTGTCAACTGTAAACTCGTTTCCTTGAGTTAATTTTCGCGCATTTTCGAGCTTTCCATAATCAAATCCTTCATTGACCCCGGGGATTAAAAATCCTGATTGGACGGTAGCAATATCTCGGACGGCTTCAGAAAGCAGAGAGCCAGTACCGATATTTGTAGGATCAAACTTATTATTTCCATTATCTGGATATGCATTGGGGCCTACATTTACAAATCCTGTTGGAATTGCTGTTAACCCAATCTCTGAAGATTCTCCTAAATCTTGGAGTGCAACAATATTTCGGACGTTTTCAATACGGTTCGTTCGGTTGGTTATCCAAACTTCTACCCTTGTAATTTGAACTTGCGAGTTGATAAATGGATAGTTTTTGAGTGCATCATCATATCGTTCTCTAAAGTAATGGCCTAGAAAAAAGTGCCTGTTTTCATCATAATCTAAACCAAAAAACTCAAAGTCTTCTAATGTCCCTCCACCCTGTGCAGTCACTGAACGTGTTTCGGATTGTTGCTCAGAAAACACGGCTGTAACTCTTGTTTTTCCAAACTGTAATTCAGTTTTTACACCAAATAAGCTTTGTGCCCCTGTAATAAGGGAACTATTGAGAGGCATGCTTACATTACCGAGTTCGAGTTTTTGTAAAATTGAGTCTTCATTATCAGAATTAAGTTTATTTAATTCTTTTTGAGCAAGGTTTTGTGCTCCACCATTGGGATCTGAAAGGAGTTGTCTTCCTGAATCTTCTAATTGTCTTCCTTTGTTAAGTAATTTTCCTTCTTTTTCACCAAGCAGTTCTTCTGGATTATTAAGCGGTGTGTATTCAATTTTGAATAAATTCTGAAAATCAAAAGTGGATTGGGTGTCATAATTCGCATTGACGATTAATCGGGTTCCTACTTTTCCTGTCAAACTTAAACTAATCCGTTGATCGAAATCAAATGTAAAATTACTTTGATTTCTTGGTGAAAATGCTGGATTTTCTTGTTTTGTGTACATCACTCCAAGATCCATTTCTACAGATCCTTGTGGGACTACCGAAATTACATTACTCCCAAATATGGTTTCAAAAAACTTGGAGTTGATGTATAAATCTGGAATTAGATTTTTCTTAGCTTCTTCAGAGCCTTCTTTCTTTCCGTCTAACGCAGCTAATTTTTCTTTGTAATAGGCTTTCAAACTTTCTTTGACAACTAAGTCTTGAAATTCTTTTGGTGTTAAGATAACAGGGTAATTAATATTGAAATCCCCAACGGTTGAGGTGTAGAAATAGCGGTCTGTAAGTGGGTCGTAAGTGTATTTACTTTCAATACTCGCTGGATCTGGCGTATCTAGTTTTCCAAACGAAAAGGTGGTGGATGTAGAATCTCTAACAGTCGTAGGTTCTTGTGCTAACAAAGCTGAAGTACTATGCAAAAACAAGACTGCAAAAAAGAGCCTTTTAAAATATGGTTTATAGTTAGCGGTTTTCAAGTGATTTACAGGTTTTTAAGCGCTTCCTTAATAATAAATTCTACAGTGGCATCTGGGGAAGATCCTACGATCTTATCGACAATGCGTTCGGATTGTTTTTTCATAAAACCTAAAACTTCTAAAGCAGATAACGCTTCATCTTTGTTTGTATTGTTTTGAGTCAAGGAAGTTTCATCAATATCATAAATTTTAAGAATTTTATCTTTTAAATCGATGATGACTCTTTGTGCTGTTTTAAGACCAATGCCTTTTACGGATTGTATCAAAGCTACGTCTCCAACAGCAATTCCTTCTCTAATTTGTTTGGGTGTAAGCGATGAAAGCATGGTACGTGCAGTATTTGCGCCAATTCCACTAACAGAAATTAACAGTCTAAAAATTTCTCTTTCTGAAGCACTAATAAATCCGTAAAGCGTATGAGAATCTTCTTTCACCTGAAGGTGGGTGAAGATTTTAATTGCTTCTTGATCTGGTATTTGAGAAAATGTATGAAGTGAGATGTTAATAAAATACCCAATACCATTACAGTCTATAATGACGTGAGTAGGAGTTTTTTCAACTAATTTACCCTCAATGTGTGTAATCATATCTTCGCTTCCTTTGAACTTCAAATGTACTAAAATAATACAATATTTTAAGAAGAAAAAAGAAAGGGGTTGAGAGTGTTAATTTCCTGCTTTTCCTTTTTGCTGTGCATCAACGACCGCAACAGCAGTCATATTCACTATTTCATCGACACTGGCGCCTAGTTGTAAAATGTGAACAGGCTTGCGTAATCCCATCACAATTGGTCCAATAGATTCTGCTTTATTGAGTTCTTTTAACAATTTGTAGGTAATGTTTGCCGATTCTAAATTTGGAAAAATTAGTGTATTTACTTTTTTATTTGCTAGTATAGAAAAAGGAAAGTTTTCTTTTAACATATCACTGTTCAACGCAAAATCTGTTTGTAATTCACCATCTACTAATAAATCTGGGTGTCTTCGATGCAGATACGAAACCGCTTCTCTTACCTTAGTTGCAGTTTTATCCTTAGATGAGCCAAAGTTTGAGTATGAAGTCATCGCCATCACAGGTTCAATACCAAACATTTTAACAACGCCTGATGTCATTTGTGCAATTTTTATCAGATCATCTGCAGATGGATTTATATTGATCGCTGTATCACTCAAAAACATAGGACCTCTTTGTGTAATCATCACATTAGTGGCGGCAATTCGTGTGGTTCCGGGTGCCATCCCAATTAAATTCAACATTGGTTTTAGTACGGATCCATAATTAGTAGAATATCCAGAAACAAGGGCATCAGCATCCCCTTCATTTACCATCATTGCCGCAAAATAATTACGTTCACGCATTAATTTTTGAGCCGCTAAAAGTGTAATGCCTTTTCGCTGTTGTTGTTTCCAATATATTTCAGCGTATTTATTTTTTTGAATACTACTTTCATCGGATTTTGGGTCGATAATCAACACTTCATCATCAAATTCCAATTCTTCCATCAAACGTTCTATTTCATCTCGTCGTCCTAATAAAATAGGAGTTGCCACCCCTTCTTCTAAAACAATTTGTGCTGCTTTAAGCACATTTAATTGATCGGCTTCTGCAAAAACAACACGTTTCGGATTTAGTTTTGCTCTGTTAAATAAAAGTCTTACAATTTTATTGTCGGACCCCATACGCTCTAAAAGGGTGTCTTCGTAATGCTCCCAATCCGTAATTGGTGCTAAGGCCACACCGCTTTCGATTGCCGCTTTTGCTACTGCGGGCGGAATTGCTGCAATCAGACGAGGATCAAATGGTTTTGGAATGATATAGTCTTTGCCAAAAGTCAATCGTGTTTCTCCATAAGCAATATTTACTTGTTCTGGAACGGGTTCTTTTGCAAGATCGGCCAGTGCAATGACCGCTGCTTTTTTCATTTCTTCATTAATAGAAGTCGCTCTCACATCTAAGGCACCTCTAAATATGAACGGAAAACCAAGTACATTATTGACTTGATTAGGGGTGTCACTTCGTCCCGTTGCCATAATGATATCGTCTCGTGTTTTAACGGCGAGATGGTATTTTATTTCTGGGTCAGGGTTTGCCATTGCAAACACAATTGGATTTTTTGCCATTGTGATGAGCATTTCTGGGCTTACAATATCAGAAGTCGAAAGACCAATAAATACATCGGCATTTTTCATTGCTTCTTCTAAAGTATCAATAGTTCGTTGGGTTGCAAACTCGGCTTTCTGAGACGTTAAATTTTCACGATCTTTTCTGATGACTCCTTTACTGTCTAGCATTACAATGTTTTCGCTTTTCGCACCAAATGATTGGTACAACCGTGTACAGGAAATAGCTGCAGCACCAGCACCACTTACTACAATCCTTACATCTTGGATGTTCTTTTCAGCAATTTCTAAGGCATTCAATAGGGCGGCAGCAGAAATAATCGCTGTTCCATGCTGATCGTCATGCATCACAGGAATATCGAGTTCTTCTTTCAGACGTTTTTCAATTTCAAAGGCTTCTGGTGCTTTGATGTCTTCTAAATTAATCCCTCCAAAAGTGGGGGCTATATTTTTAACTGTTTGAATAAATTCTTCTACATTTTCAGTATTTACTTCGATATCAAACACATCAATATCGGCAAATATTTTAAAGAGCAACCCTTTTCCTTCCATCACTGGTTTGGAAGCTTCTGCACCAATATTTCCTAACCCTAAAACGGCGGTTCCGTTTGTAATTACAGCGACTAAATTTCCTTTAGCGGTGTATTTATAGGCGTCGGATGGATTTTTTTCTATCGCCAAACAAGGAGCCGCAACTCCGGGAGAATAGGCCAATGCCAAGTCTCTTTGGGTTGCATATTTTTTTGTAGGGACTACTTGTATTTTTCCTGGAGAAGGTTTTTGGTGATAAGCGAGCGCTTCTAAATCGTGTTTACTCAATTTTGACATATTCGTTGGTTTGATCTACAAAGTTAGACACTTCAGTTTAATAATGAAATTTTATGGCTGTTCTTTTACAAAACTTAGAAACCTACCCTAAAATCTAAAAACAGGATTTGCTTAAAAATTTAAATTAAAATCCGACCGCTGTATCATCACCTCTTGGATCTGCACCTCCTTCTAGTTTACCGTCAGGCATAATCAAAATGGCATCTACTTTTCCTATGATTGGTGAATTTGAATGATCTATAGAATACCCTAATTTTTTTAATGAATTAAAAACAATGGTGTCAAAAGAGGTTTCAAATTTGATGTTATCTGGCAACCATTGATGGTGAAACCGTGGTTTTGTAACCGATTCTTGCATGCTCATATTATACTCCAAAACGTTCAGAATATTTTGCATCACAGACGTAATTATCGTAGAACCTCCTGGTGACCCTAATACCATTTTGAGTTTACCATTTGTTTCAATAATAGTTGGCGACATGGAGCTTAACATTCGTTTTTGGGGAGCGATTGCATTGCTCTTAGCACCTACTAAACCATACATGTTTGGTTCTCCGGGTTTGGCACTAAAATCATCCATTTCATTATTTAAAAAGAATCCGCCATCCTCAACATAAACTTTAGATCCATAAGCTGCGTTTAAAGTAGTGGTCACGGCTAGGCTGTTTCCAAAAGGATCCACTATTGAATAATGGGTAGTTTCATCACTTTCATATCCTGGGATTGAACCTCTGGTGAGTACGCTAGACTTTGTGGCTTTTTCCCAATTAAAATCGGACATGCGCTTGTTAAGGTAGTCCTCAGACATTAAACTGTCTGTTGGGATGTTTACAAAATCTGGATCTCCTAAAAAGTAAGATCGGTCTGCGTAAGCCCTGCGTTCTGCTTCTACAAGTAGTTGGATGTACTCCATTGAATTGTGCGCGTACTGTTTGATGTTATAAGGGGCTATACTTTTTAAAATTTGCGCCATACAAATACCTCCGCTTGAAGGTGGTGGCATCGAAATGATTTTATGTTTTTTATATATAAATGTGATTGGATCTCTCCATTTAACTTCATAGTTAGCCAAGTCTTCAAGGGTCATAATACCCCCTAATTTTTGAACTTGATCAATTAAAATAGTAGCGGTTTTTCCTTTATAAAATTCATCTCGACCATTTGCTTTAATACGTTTTAATGTTTCGGCCAACTTGGGATATTTGATTGTATCCCCTGCTTTCCAGTTGTTGTCTAGTAGGATAATTCTTTTATTAGCTTGCCTAAAATTTTGTTTGTTTTTATTTAAGTATTTTGCTTGATTTTTTGTTACAACAACTCCGTTACTGGCGAGCTTTATGGCGGGATCTATCAATTTTTCAAAAGGAAGTGACCCGAATTTTTTATGGACTTCGAAGAGTCCCGCAATTGTTCCGGGAACACCAACAGCCAGAGCACCTATTTTACTTGAAACTGGGTTTACAGTTCCATCTTCATCAAGATACATGTCTTTTGTAGCTGCTATGGGTGCTTTTTCTCGGTAATCTAAGCTGCCTGTCGTACCATCCTTCATTCTATAAACCATAAAACCACCACCACCAATATTGCCTGCTACGGGATATGAGACTAACAATGCTAAATCGGTCGCAATCATGGCATCAAAAGCATTTCCGCCTTGCTTCATAATCGAAACCCCTATTTTGGAGGCTTCTTCTCTAGCGGAAACCACCATGGCTTTTTCTACAATAAGACCATGGGTTTTGTCAACTGGGAGCGTCTTAACTTTTGTGTTGCACTGAATACATAAAATTGAAATGAGCAGGAGAGAGATGGTTTTGTTCATGATTGTAGTTTTAGTTTAAAAAGGGGACTATTTTAATCATTACCTCAATTGTTATTAATTATAACATTTAGGATTAACTTTATAATTTAGGGTTATAAAATTAATAAAGATTTTAACACTAGTCTTTTAAAAACTCAATATTTCTTTTTAGTCCTGAAAATTTTGTGCGTTTTACAGCTGAATGTTGAAATACTTTACTGAATGTTTCTTGTGTAATTTCTTCCCAATCTTTTTTGGTCATGGACAACAATTCAGGTTTGGGATTGAATAAGGGTTCGTTATGTGCTTTTGAAAATCGATTCCATGGACACACATCCTGACATACATCACAGCCAAACATCCAGTTATCAAATTGTCCTTTCATTTCGGAGGGAATTTGCTCTTTGAGTTCTATGGTAAAATAGGAGATACATTTACTGCCATCAACGCCATATTCTGAAGTAATTGCTTCAGTTGGACAAGCATCTATACAAGCTGTACAACTGCCACAATGGTCTGTTACAGGCAAATCGTAATCCAATTCTAAATCAATAATTAGTTCTGCAATGAAATAAAAAGAACCCACTTGCTGGGTCAGTAAATTGCTGTGTTTTCCAATCCATCCTAGTCCTGATTTTTTGGCCCATGCTTTTTCTAAAATTGGAGCGGAGTCCACAAAAGCACGACCATGCACCTCCCCTATTTCTGCCTTAATAAATTCGAGAAGTTGTTTGAGTTTATCTTTAATTACAAAATGATAATCTCTACCGTAGGCATACTTACTTATTTTTGGAGCTTCTGGATCGTGTTGAGTATCTTCAGGAAAATAATTATAGATTAATGACACAACACTTTTGGAGTCTTCTACTAACAATGTAGGGTCCAAACGTTTGTCAAAATGATTTTCCATGTATTGCATTTTGCCATGGCTATTCGTTTTAAGCCAAGACTCCAAACGGGGTGCTTCTTCTTCTAAAAAACCGGCCTTGCTCACACCACAAGATAAAAACCCCAGGCGTTTGGCCTCAGATTTTATTAAGCTAGTATAATGGTTTTTTAAATTCATTTTAATGTCACACTGAGCGCAGCCGAAGTGCTAAATCAACTAATCCATATTTTTATAATG
>JABAZA010000058.1 GCA_018608725.1 Flavobacteriaceae bacterium | reverse complement strand
AAACATACACAATGTTTATTCATTTAAAATAACAATTAAACAAATATTAACATTTATAATGTGTAATTAAAACCTCTCGGGGGTTTCGATGATCTGGGAAGCTCTTAGTTTCATGGCAATTAGTTCATCATTTGAGAATTTATTTAATACTGAATACATCATTTTCATTCGGAAGTTATTAGCCAATTGAGTTCGTTTATCATCCAAAAAATTCCAATATAAACTATTAAAAGGACAGGCATTTTCTCCTAAACGATCTTTGACGTTGTATTTACAGTCACTGCAATAATTACTCATTTTATTGATATAACTTCCAGATGAAACATAGGGTTTTGTTGCGATCAGTCCGCCATCCGCAAATTGACTCATACCTCGTGTGTTTGGAAGTTGCACCCACTCCAAAGCATCAATATATATTCCTAAATACCAATCGTCAACTTCATCTGGGTTGGTTTGGGTTAATAACAAGTAATTACCAGTAATCATTAAACGCTGAATGTGATGTGCATAGGCGTTGTCCAATGAATTATTTATTGTTTTGCTCAAACAATTCATTTTTGTATCGCCTGTCCAAAAGAAATCTGGAATTTTGTGGTGATTATCAAGAGTATTCAATGATTTGTATTCGGGCATTTGTGCCCAGTACATGCCCCGCATATATTCGCGCCAACCAATGACTTGTCTGATAAATCCTTCGACTTGAGAAATTGATATTTCGTTATCATTTGTTCGGTAATGTGCCATAACAGCATCCACAATCTCTTTGGGACTGATTAGCTTTAGGTTCATGGCAAACGATAGACGTGAGTGAAATAGATACACTTCGTTGTTATGCAATGCGTCTTGATAATCTCCAAAATGGATCAATAAATTTTGATTAAAATAATCAAGTTGCTGTAAGGATTGTTCTCTGTTTATCGGATATGAAAATGTAGTGAAATCAAATCGTCCTATAGTTTCAATGCCACTCGTGTTTATTGTATTAAGTATGTTACTTACAGGGTTTTTAAAGTCCAAAAATGGTGGAACTTCAGGGGAACCCTTCCATTTATTACGATTGCTTTTGTCATAATTCCATTCGCCACCCTCAGGCTGTTCGCCATTCATTAAAATGTGATGTTTTTTGCGCATATATCTATAAAACCGTTCCATTAAAAACTGTTTTTTCCCTTCGTAAAAAAGCGCTAATTCATTACGTTTAGTGTAGAAATGTTCAGAGTCAAATTCTTTAAACGAAATTGAAAGCGTATTACAAATGGATTTGAGCTGCGCATCCAATCGATATTCATCTGGTGATTGGTACTCAAACGATTCTATCTCATGAGAAGCAATGATGTTTTTGAGATTGTCTTCTAGGTTTTGATTGTTGTTTGAATCCTCTAAAGTTAAATATATAACCTTGTGCCCCCTGGACTTTAATTGTTCTGAGAAATCGCGCATGGCCGCAAAAAATCCCACCACCTTTTGAATGTGGTGTTTTACATAATCTGTTTCTTGACGCATTTCAAACATACAATAGACGTTTGATTCAGAAACAGACGCATACCACGAATGTTGAATATTTAGTTGATCTCCTAGTATAAGACGAAGTGTTTTCATTTAAAATAATTTAGTTTGAAGTTGTAGTAATTGAAATATTATTTTGAATATCTCCGAACTAAACTAAGCTGTTTTTTTTCGTTGACTGCTACATTTTTTACTGCAATATTTCACTGATTCCCAATTTTTTTCCCATTTTTTTCGCCATGTAAATGGTCTTAAACATTGAACACAAACTTTGGAAGGGAGATCAGATTTTTTCAATAGGAATTCAACTTTTATTTTTTTGGACGTTGGTATTCAATACGTTGTTTTAAAGAAGGTAAGGCATAGCCATCTAATCCATTTATGGCGACGATGTTAGCTTTGGCTAGATTTACAAACCCATCCTCCTCCACAATATCGTTTTGAATGTATAAATCTTTGATTTCAGCAATCAATTGAATTGTATTATTGGCTTTAATTAAATATTCTTCACAATAAGTAAGTGCCATTTGAATTGGTGCTCCTTTTACAAACGGTGCATGCCAATCGTTTTTGTACTCTTCTTCTAGTTTTGTAATGTCAAATTCCGAAATACTTTTATCATATTTAGCAGAGGTATGGTGTGCTTGCTCAATAATATCTAGATGGATGTGATTCACAGTAAACTGTCCTGTCTCTATGATATTTTCATAGGTATTTCTTGGCACATCTGAAACAGGTCTAAACACAATTCCTAATAATGGGGGATTGGAGCCTAAATGGGTAACCGAACTAAACACCGCAACGTTTGGAGTGCCATCATTTGATTTGGTTCCGATCAGATTTGCCGATTTAAAACCGGAACAACTATTCATCATATTTATTCTGTAAACATGATCTAAATCATCAAAATCTTGCCGTTTTAAGTGTAGCATTTAGTAGTTTTTAAATTGGTTAATTTTCACATCTGACGCTTTCAAATCAAACATTAGATTGTACAGTCCAAAAAACGTTCTATTGATGTATATGAAATGCTTGGAACCACGGTTGCCGTTAAACTTTCGGAGTTCAGTACTTTTGCTGTACCGTTGTGCTAAGTCTCCAATTTTATTAAAAAAATCAGGATTAGAAAAATCAAATATAGAATCATGAAATGGCAATGTAAATACGCTCAGTAGTTCATGAAACATTGCTGTAAAAAATTCTAATTCCTCGGGAGTATCTGTTGGGGTTAAAATTTCTAATTCATACAACTTCTCTTTAAACAACACCGGGTTGTCAATGATTTTTTTATCTGATAATTCAAAATATGGAATGTAAAACTCCTCTGGAATAGATTTCATACAGCCAAAATCGAGTGCAATAAGTTGCGCATTTTCATTTATAAGAAAATTTCCAGGATGAGGATCGGCATGTACCTTTCTGAGCTTGTGTATTTGAAACATATAAAAATCCCAAAGCGCCTGTCCAAGTTGGTTAGACTTCGCTTTATCTGTATTGTGTTTTGTGAATTCAGATAAATGCTCACCTTTCATGAAATCCATAGTAATAATACGGTCTGAAGAGTAATCTTCATAATATTCAGGAAATAACAAATTAGGAATGTGAACACAGTCGTCTGCTATTTTTTTACTTTGAGAAATCTCAAGCTTATAATTGGTTTCCTCAACCAATTTATCTTCCACTTCCTGAAAATATTTATCTGAATCTTTTCCTTTAATGTTGAACATTTTTACAGCAATAGGTTTCACTAGAGCCAAATCCGATTTGATACTATTTGCGACCCCGGGATATTGAATTTTAACGGCCAATTGCTTGCCATCTTTCTCTGCTTTGTGAACCTGCCCAATACTTGCTGCATTCATAGATTCTGAATCAAATTCATCAAAAATCAAATTTGGATGTTGCCCAAAATATTTTTTAAAAGTCTTAATCACTAGTGGGGAAGATAAGGGAGGGACTGAAAATTGTGCTAAAGAAAATTTGTCAACATAAGCTTGCGGTAAAATGCTTTTCTCCATACTGAGCATTTGTGCTACTTTTAAAGCACTTCCCTTAAGTTGTTTTAACCCTGAATAAATATCTTCAGCATTATTTTTGTTAAGATTGTCTTTTGCTTCTTCTTTTGTTTTTGTGATTTTTTCACCGTAATATTTGAGGTAGTTTACACCAACCTTGGCACCCGTTGAAACGAGTTTTCCAGCACGTTCAATTTTTGAAGTTGGGATTCTGTCAATTGACTTCATATTAATTCATGCTAATTTTTTCCTTGAATAAAAACTTTCCTAGATCCACAACGCTTTTAAGCGGAGAAATAGAGATCAAATCAAAACTGGCGTTGATTGATTTTTCAATAAAAATATCTGTTTTTTCAAAGGAAGTCGATGTGTCATCGAGCCAGAATTTTAAAGTAATCATGAGTTGTACCCAGTAAGATTCCTGAACAATACTATCTTTTATTTGTTCTATTTGTTTGTTTTTGATTTGAAGGACTTCAATATCCAATTCATCAATATAGTCCAGGAATTTAGAACGTAACTCCTTTAGCTTTTTTAAGTTTTCAAGTTTGTTACAGCTTTCATTCAAGGCATAAACAACATAACTTCTGTTGGCGGTTAAGTTTTCAAAAAAGGTAAAGTAAAAACTTAATAATTGATTTCTAGAATCGTAGGTAGGATAGTCCTTGCTAGACTCTAATGTTTCTTTGGTGTTCGTAAAAAACAAACTAAATATTTTAGATTCTAGGGTTTCAAAGTTTGTAAAAAACTTATAAAATTCAGCTTCTTTAAAGCCGTTAGATTTTGCAAATGCATAAACAGATTTTGGGGCATGATTGTGCTCTAAAACATACTCCATATATAGGTTTACAAGGGAATTTTGTGAAGGTGTATTTTTTTTGGACATAATTTTTTTGTATTATGTTGTAAAAATACATCTTGTTTAATTAATGAAATATATAATTAAACAAATATTAACATTTATCATCGCAACAATTCTCGCTTTTTACGAGTTTACAGCTGTAAACGGCAAGAAACATTCCAACAAAAGGGGCCGTAAGATACACCCACAAGTGTGTGAAATTCCCTGAAGCAAGGGCAGGAGCCAAAGAACGAATAGGATTCATTGAAGCTTTTGTAAGAGGTCCAGCAAACATCGCTTCTAAAAGAATAACACTCCCAACAGCAATTCCAGCAATAGGTCCAATTTCTTTACTCCCCGTAGAGACATTAATTATTACAACCATTAAGAAAAAGCTAAGCAGCAATTCTATTATAAAAACTTTTAACGGTTCAATGGTTGGAAGTGTTGCTCCTAAATCGCTTTCAGGAAACAAATAAAGTAATAACAAGGATGCAGTAATGGCTCCTATAAATTGAGAAACAATATACTTAGGGACTTCCTGCCAACTGAATTTTTTAGCTACGGCAAAGCCTATTGTAACCGCAGGATTAAAATGCGCTCCTGAAATATCACCAAAGGCATAAATCATAGCCATTACAATAAGACCCCAAGTGATTGCTACTCCTGGGTGGGTGATTGTACCTCCAGTAAAATCATTGATCACCATGGCGCCACAACCACAAAATATCATACTAAAGGTCCCTATAGTTTCAGCGATATAATTTTTCATTCTTTTTTTTTTCAAAGATACAATCTAATTTTTTTATTAATTACGTTTTCAGTACTACAAAAATGTTAAGAAAAATCCAGACGCATTGTATTTTTGTAAAAAGTAAAATACTTTTGTAGTTGATATTAATGAATTTTATTTCAACAATACAAATATGCTTGTAGTGACACCCCAACATAAAATGGTTGATTTATGGTAAAAAAACATTTTTTAAACTATACACATGTGAATTAGGTGCTTTTTGTCATGGAATTAACAATACATTACCACTACATTATCGAATGCTTCATCAGTTTTTATGCGGCTATCGAATTTTTTTAAACCATTGATTTATCTATTATATTTATCTTTTTTTGATAAATAGATCAAAATTTCTAGGTTTTTTTATTTTGTATGTTTTTTGTAGTGCTTTTTATTATCACTTATACATTGCTAAGTGAGTATATTTATCAAAACTATAAACAAAATCTAAAAACAATAATTTTTAAAATCAAATTATGAAAAACACTTTGGTAAGATTAATTCTTTTTTTAATTACAACAACCGCTTTTGCTCAGGCAGACAAGGTAAAGGTTGTTAATAATGAAAATGGGATGAAATTAGTAGTGAATGGAGAAGACTTCATGATCAACGGAATGAACTGGGACTATTTCCCAATTGGCACAAATTACTCCTACAGTTTATGGAACCAGTCTGATGATGTAATCAAAGCAGCATTAGATGCAGAAATGGGGTTATTGAAAAATATGGGTGTTAATGTCATAAGACAATATACAGGAGCACAACCAAAATGGATCCAATACATTTATGAAAACTATGGTATTTATACCATGTTAAACCACTCTTTTGGTCGTTATGGACTTACTATAAATGGTGCATGGGTACCAGTAACAGATTATAGCGATGAAGCAACACAAGAGCTATTACTATCTGAAGTCACCAAATTGGCCGAAGATTATAAGGACACTCCTGGTTTATTAATGTTTCTATTAGGAAATGAAAATAATTACGGACTGTTTTGGGCAGGTGCAGAAACAGAAGATTTTCCAGACGAAGAAGAAAAAAGAGATTTCGTTGGAGAAGAGCGTGGAAGACCTATGTATAAATTGATGAATGATGCATCAATTAAAATGAAAAGTATCGATTCGTCTCATCCTGTAGCAATCTGTAATGGGGATGTTTTATTTATAGATATCATTGCTGAAGAATGTAAGGATGTTGATATTTTTGGAACGAATATGTATCGTGGTGCTTCTTTTACAGACGCATTTGAGACTGTTAAAGAAAAATTAGACATGCCAATCATGTTAACTGAATTTGGTTCAGATTCATTTAATGCGCTTGATAATGCCGAAGACCAAAAAATGCAGGCCTATTACATGGTTTCAAATTGGAAAGATATTTATCAGAATGCAGCTGGTTTAGGAAAATCAGAAAATGCAATTGGTGGTTTCACATTCCAGTTTAGTGATGGTTGGTGGAAATTTGGACAAACTAAAAATTTAGAAGTTCATGACAACAATGCCTCATGGTCAAATGGTGGTTATCAACTTGATTACGCTCCAGGAGAAAATAACATGAATGAGGAATGGTTTGGAGTTTGTGCAAAAGGTCCAACAAATTCAAGAGGTCTATACACTTTATATCCACGAGCATCTTATTATGCTTTAAAAATAGCACACCAAT
Source organism: Flavobacteriaceae bacterium (assembly GCA_018608725.1). Classification (GTDB taxonomy): domain Bacteria; phylum Bacteroidota; class Bacteroidia; order Flavobacteriales; family Flavobacteriaceae; genus Hel1-33-131. The sequence continues at coordinate 29,365 of JABAZA010000058.1, read as the reverse complement.
TAAACCCTTACGAAGCCGGCGTGACTCCGGATTTTGTTGAAACTCATTTTGACAACATCGAATTAATGGATGCGGTGCTTCGTGCAAGAGGAGATAAAGCAGCTTTGGGAGGCAATGAAAAATTAAAACTAAGCAATTTGAGAATTGAGTCTACAACCTTCAATACGGGCGGAACACTTATTACAACTCCCGACAATGAAGACCCTAATTCGAATGCTTATCCAAATGAACTCGGCTTTGACCACATGCAATCGTATTTTATTGGAGTAGAAGGAAACCCTGCTTCTAATATGCGTGCCAATGTAAATTTCAATATTCTTGGTAATGTTGCTGAAAATCCAATTGATGAAATATTTTATGAAAACCCGGGACGCTCATTTGATGTAAATACAGATGATGGTAATGTAACTATTACAGACCCAAACAGAGTAAGAATTTATAACGCTGAATTTGACTGGAATGCTAAAGACTTTAATTTAAGAGGTTTTTATAGAACAGGACACTATCACTGGGCCTATGAAGGAGATTTCTTTAACTTATATAGAGAAGCCAATTATGGGCCAAATTTAGATTTGTATAACGGTGAAATTTCAGGAATTGAATTTGATGCTAAAGGAGCTTTAAATGGTTTAAAAGTGGCCTTTGGTCCTCAACTTTGGTGGGGAGCGAATCCAGCCGTAATTTTAAAGTACGGTAAAAGATTTGGCAACTGGGATCTAACAACCGTTTACCACGAAGATATTGATGATGTTGGGAGTGCAGTAACTTCAATTGCAATTCCACTTCCAAAAACACGTAGAGTTACGTTACATGCCACAAGAAAATTTGGCAACTTTATTTTTGATGTTGGTGGTATCTGGGGTGGACAACCTTTAAACGGTCGTGAATTTCAAATCGCTGAAGGAACTACGGATAATTATGTAATCTATACAGATGAAATTAATGAAAAAGACAACTGGGGAGCAAAAGCCAAGTTAACCTATCAAAAAGGAGCTTTTATGTGGTATGCACAAGGGGCAAGCATGGGCTTAGTTGCTAATGGTGGATCCGATCAAACACAAACATTTACTGGATGGAGATTAAAAGATTCTGGAAGCGGTAACCAAAACAACTTCCTTTCTGGGTTTGCATATACCTTTGGAGATTTTCAAATTGCTCCTAATTTCTTATGGCAAAAACCAATTGTTGCTGCAATGCCCAACGATTTAGATGGAGGACCTGGACGTCTAAGAAACGTTCAAGATGATCCATTTGCAGTTAGAGCCAACAGAGAAACTACAGCTGGAGAACTCTTATTAACATACGATCCAACTCCAGGAACATGGATGTATGAGTGGGATAACGACCGCGCTGAAGATGCAAAATTTGCATTCAACCTTGGTTTTGTATTTCGTCATCACCCAACAGCTCAAGATGCAGCAGTTGGTTTCTTAGCGAATCGTACTTCTTTTGCATTCCCAAATGCAGCTCCTGCTCAAGATTTATGGGAAGCTCATTCACGAATTGTTTCTAAACTAAATCCAGACCTTGGATTTATCGCTAATTTTTATGCCGGTAACGCACAAGCAAACGGTAGTGATGATCGTTTAATAGAACGATTTGGTGGAGATATTCGATTCATCTATAACAAATTAAAACTAACCCACACTCTTAAATTTAACGATTGGGGACCTTTTGATTATCACCGTGATTTTAACCTAACATATCCTGTACAGTTAATGTTAGATTTATCAACAACCTTAGGAAAACCAGATTGGTTTATCCTTCCAAATACACAAGTTGGAGTACGTGGAACATGGCGTTCACTAAACGAATACTCGCCACGTTACTCCCCAATGTTCATTCCTCCAAATACCTATCCAGCAGTACCGCCTATCAGTTCTGTAGGATTTCCTAATGGAAGCGAATGGGAAATTAGAACATACATTCATATTAATATAGGAAAATAAAACACTGTAAAAATGAAAAATATAAAATTTATGTATTCAAGAATCACACTCCTCACAGGTTTACTTTTTGTAATCACCATGAGTTGTGAAAGAGATATTTCTGATGAAGCCGAATTTGCTACCCTATCCAAAACAGGCGAAATCTTCACTGATTCACCCATAGGACTTGGAAGTGATTTTTACTTTCCGTATTTAGGTTCTAAAGCAACAGCGTGGTCAGTTGATGAAAATGAAGGCTATGAAAGCCAGGCTTCCATGAGATTTGATGTGCCAAATGCAAATGATCCAGATGGAAGTTATGCTGGGGGTATTTTTAGAGTCGAAGGCTCAGGTCGTGATCTTACAGAATTCGATGCACTTACTTTTTGGGCAAAAGCATCTCAAGGGGTTGTGATTGGAGAAATTGGATTTGGACAAGACTTTGGGTTAAACCAATATCAAGTAAACGATACCAATGTAAGTTTGAGCACAAACTGGGTAAAATATGTGATTCCAATTCCAGACCCTTCAAAACTTTTTGATGAAAGAGGAATGTTTTGGTATTCGGCAGGAACTCAAAACACAGGCGGTTTAGGTTACACCTTTTGGATTGACGAATTAAAATTTGAAAGACTCGGAACCATTGGTCAACCAAGACCTGCTATTTTAAATGGTCAAGATCTTGTACAAGATGCCTTTGCAGGAATTGATTTAGAAATAACAGGCCTTACACAAACGTTTAATTTGGGTTCTGGGCTTAACAAAACAGTTAATGTAGCACCAAGTTATTTTGACTTTACATCTTCAGATCCTAGTTTAGCATTCGTTGATCAATTTGGTGTTGTTAGTGTTAGTGATGGTACAGCGGTTATCACAGCCAGTTTAGGAGGCGTAGAAGCACAGGGTTCAATGACCGTAAGTGCTGTCGGTGGATTCGATGTTGCACCCACTCCAACAAGAAACTCTAGTGATGTAATCTCGCTTTTTAGTGATAGCTATACAAATGTTCCTGTTGACTTTTTTAACGGCTATTGGGAGCCATGGCAAACAACTTTATCTAGTGATTTTGTAGTCAGTGGTAACAATATGATTCACTACACGAATTTTAATTTTGTAGGAATTCAATTTGCAAATCCAACAATTGATGCTACTGAATTTTCTAAGGTTCATCTCAATGTTTATATTCCTGAAGAACCTTCAAACCTTGATTTTTTAATTACAGTAAGAGATTTTGGAGCAGATCAAGTTGATGGTGGTGGTGATGATACATTCCAACAAATATTTTTTAATGGAACTGATTTTGAACCAGGTGTTTGGAATACATTAGAATTTGATATAACTCTAAATGTTAAAGATAATATGGGACTTCTTATTATGGAAAACATAAACGGTTCTTCGTTAACAGAACTGTATGTAGATAATATTTATTTTTATAGAGGAAACTAGATCAATTTAAAACAACAAAACAATAAAACATGAATAATATAAATAAACATAAAATGCGGGTTCAAACAGCAGTGCTGAAGACCTTTGTTTTTGCATTAGTTCTAACGCTTACAAATTGTTCTAACGAAGAAACTCAAACGGTTGCGACTTATACAAATTTGGTTATGTCAGATGAATTTGATGTAGAAGGCGCTCCGAATTCTGAAATCTGGAACTATGATATAGGAACAGGTGTCAATGGATGGGGCAACAACGAATTGCAATATTACACCGACCGTCCAGAAAATGTAACCGTTCAAAATGGATTGTTAGTAATTTCTGCTATTCAAGAGAATTATAACGGATCTTCATACACATCCGCTAAGCTACTTACTAAAGGAAAATTTTCTCAAGCCTACGGACGTTTTGAAGCCCGTATAAAAGTTCCTGGTGGATCTGGACTTTGGCCTGCATTTTGGCTCTTAGGAGATAATTATGATGTTGACGGATGGCCTCAATGTGGTGAGATTGATATTATGGAATACCGAAGACAAGAACCTACAAAGGTAAGTGGTTCTATTCACGGACCAGGCTATTCTGGTGAAACAGATCCTCAAGGACAAGTGACTAAAAGTTATGACTTAGGAAATGAACGTTATGATGCCGGATTCCATGTATTTGGAATCGAGTGGGGTCCAGAATATATCAACTATTACATTGATGATGTATTATACAATCAAATTACACCTTCAGATATTGAAGTCACTCCAGAAGATGCTATTTATACATTAAACGATGGCGTTCCAGCAACTGATGACACAGAAGCAATAGAACCGACTGATGTGACGGGAGATTGGGTTTTCAATAAACCGTTTTATATCATCATCAATTTGGCCGTTGGAGGGAACTTCCCTGGTAGTCCTGTGAGTGGAGAGACGTTTCCACAAAACATGCTAGTAGATTACGTAAGAGTATATGAACAATAGAAAATAACTAATATAACAGACAATGAAAAATTTAATTAAAACATTAAAAAAAGTATCACTACTTATCTTAGCAATCAGTTTTATGGGTTGTGACGACGATGAAGCGGTGTTACCACAACTTACAGCTGGTTTTACGCACACGATTAATGCGAGCACAGGAACAGTAACCTTTATTAATACATCAATAAATGCCTCTATGTATGATTGGGATTTTGGAGATGAAAGTACTTCAAATCTTATCAACCCAGTAAACGTTTATGAAAACGGAACATACTTAGTAGTGTTAAGATCATCAAACGTTGCAGGAGCATTCGATATCTTCACAGATGAAATCACAATTAATGTTGCTGAAGTCGTAGGAACTTGTGATGCTGAAACAGCAGAGTCTTTATCTGCTTCTGACTTTAATATGACATTTTTGTCAGACCCAACTGCTGATATAACTTCAGATGGTGCAGGTTTTTCTTGGATCGACAACCCAGATTTTGAAAATGATGTCAATACATCTTGTAAAGTCGGACAGATCGATAGAACGAGTGCAGCACAGTATGCAAACAATCAACTTGATTTAGATGCGAAGTTAGATTTTAATTCAAATACAGGCTTTAAACTAAAAGTATGGTCTCCAACTGCAAGTACAGCTGTATTATTAAAATTAGAAGATAAGACCGATTCAAGTATTTTTAAAGAAGTTTCAGCTACCACGTCGGCAGAAAGTGCTGGAGCATGGGAAGAGATTAGCTTTGATTTTGAAAGCGCAGATTCTAACAAATTTGATAAAATTGTAGTGTTCTTTGAATTAGGTACTTCAACTGAACAAACATATTATATAGACGATCTAATGCTTTATGGCGAAGGCAACGGCAACGGCGGCGGCGGCGGTGGCGGCGCATGTACTCCTGAAACAACGGAATCTTACAGTGCTGCAAACGTTAATATGACCTTTCAAACAGACCCATCTGCAGATTTTATTTCTGATGGAGCAGGTTTTTCATGGGTAGATAATCCAGATTTTGACAATGCTGTAAACACTTCGTGTAAAGTTGGTCAAGTGGTAAGAGGTAATAACAACCCTTGGGATAACAATCAATACGATTTAGATGCAAAACTAGATTTTAATGCAAATACAGGTTTTAAAATTAAAGTATGGTCTGCAAGACCAAATACTGAGGTGAGATTAAAGTTAGAAGAAATTGGAAATGCTGGTAACAATACTGAACAATTTTTAACGACTTCCGTTACGAGTGGATGGGAAGAATTAACATTCCCTTTTACAGCTGCGGACAGTAATAAATTTAACAAGATTGTTCTTTTCTTTGATTTAAATACAACGAGTACAGATACCTATTATTTTGATGATTTAAGACTATACGGCAACGGCAATAGCGGTGGCGGCGGTGGCGGCGGTGGCGGCACAGGTTCTTATAACCTTACGCTACCTATTGATTTTGAAACATCTGGACATGGAGCAAATTGGACTTGGAATGTTTTTGAGAATGATTCAAACCCACCACTAGAATTTGTAGCAAATCCAAATGCATCAGGAATTAATAACTCTGCGACTGTAGCTAAAATCACAGCACTTCAAACTGGTAACCCTTGGGCTGGTACTGAAACTGCACATGGAGAAATGGGAATTACTTGGGATCTTTCGGCTTCAAATGCGATCATAAAAGTTATGGTTTACAAAACTGTAATTAGTGACGTGGGGGTTAAATTAGTAAACCCTTCTGGAGGGGCACAAATAGAGATAAAAGTTCCCAATACAGTAGTTAATGCATGGGAAGAGTTGACGTTTGATTTTACCAGTCGTATTGGAAACGGATTAGATGGTTCTACAAACATTGATCAAATTGTTGTATTCCCTGATTTCGATTTAGGTGGAAGATCAGCTGACAATGTGATCTATTTTGATAATATAACGTTTCAATAATTTATTTATAAGGCTAGAGGTAAAACTCTAGCCTTATTTTTTTTTATTTTTAATAGTACATCATTTCTCGATGAAACTATCATATCCTTAAAAGAATCGCTATAATTTTAGTTTATTAAAATAAATGAATTATAACAGAAAAAAAAGTGCTTGTTAAAGCAAATTATAATATGCCTTTTTTATTTTTGAAATCACAAATTATTTTTTAAAAACAAACAAATCTAAGCAGTTAAACAATATTATAGAATTAAAAATCTCATTGTACGATCATATGAGGTTTCATTACAAAAAATTAAATGACAAAAAAAGCTATTTTTTCAGGCAAAGATAAAGACGTAAATCAAGGAGCGGATATAAAAGGAACCTTAGTAAATATCAACAACGAAGTTTATTACAAGATTTCTAATAGTGATAAAATGAGACCATTTTTTATGAGCATCGTTAGTGATTCTAATCACTGGATGTTTATTTCAAGTAATGGAGGCCTAACAGCTGGAAGAAAAAACTCTGAATTCGCTTTGTTTCCGTATTATACAGATGATAAAATTACGGAAGCCGCCGAAATCACAGGAAGTAAATCTATTTTTCAAGTCGTCAAAAATGATCAAGTTCATTTATGGGAACCTTTTTCTGATCGTTTTGCTGGAACGTACAGAACTACTCGAAACTTATACAAAAATGAGTATGGCAACAAAGTCTTATTTGAAGAAATTAATCACGATTTAGAGTTGACCTTTCAGTACCAATGGAATTCTACAAATACATTTGGATTTATAAAAAAATCGAAACTTATCAATACTTCAACATCTAAGGTTGAAATTAATGTATTGGATGGAATCCAAAACATATTGCCTTACGGAGTTGGAAGTGATTTACAGAATGCAAGTAGTAATTTAGTAGATGCATATAAACGCAGTGAGTTAGAAAAAAGTTCTGGTTTAGGAATTTATGCTTTAAGTGCGATCATTGTAGATAAAGCGGAGCCTAGTGAAGCTTTAAAAGCTAACATCGTTTGGTCTATAGGTTTAGAAAATTCTAAATATTTATTATCGTCATTACAGCTCGATAACTTTAGAAAACTACACCCTATTTCAGAAGAAACAGATGTTAAAGCCGAAAAAGGTGCTTATTTTGTGAATTCACAAATCGTATTATCTTCGCTAGAGAACAAAGAATGGATGCTTGTCGCAGAAGTGAATAAAAACCATTCATCAATTGCAAAACTAATTAATCAAATTAAAGCCAATGATGGTTTATGGGAACTGATCAACCAAAAAATTGAGAAAGGAACTTCACGATTAATTGATTTAAATGCAGCTTCTGATGGATTACAGCTTTCAGCAGATAAATTTAGAGATATACGTCATTTTTCAAATACCTTATTTAATATTATGAGAGGTGGGATTTTTGATGATAATTATCAGATTGAAAAATGGGATTTCCAAAATTATCTTTTAAAAGCCAATAAAAAAGTTTCAAGAACCACTGAAACAGTTATCGAGAAACTTCCAGAAAAATTTTCACTTTCAGTTCTACAATCACTCGCTAACGAAGTTGATGATACGAATTTTAGACGCTTATGTTTTGAATATATGCCCTTAAAATTTAGCCGTCGTCATGGAGATCCAAGTCGTCCTTGGAATAAATTCTCTATCAACACCAAAAGTGAAATAGACGGTTCAAAAATATTAGATTACGAAGGAAATTGGCGTGATATTTTCCAAAACTGGGAAGCCTTAGCGCATTCTTATCCAGCGTTTATTGAAAGTATGATTCATAAGTTTTTGAACGCAACTACTTTTGATGGTTACAACCCATACCGAGTTACCAAAGGGGGGTTCGATTGGGAAACTATTGAGCCAGACGATCCTTGGTCATACATTGGATATTGGGGCGATCACCAAGTGATTTATTTACTCAAATTTTTAGAGTTTATTGAAAGCCATCAGCCAGGAAAATTAGCAACTCTATTTGATAAAGATTTATTTGTTTATGCCAATGTTCCTTATAAAATTAAGAGTTATGACGCTCTGCTTGAAAATCCAAAAGACACCATTGAATTTGATGAAGCATTAGATCATAAAATTAGAGAACAACGCGTAGAACTGGGAGCGGATGGTGCTTTACTTCGCGATGAAAATAGATTCATTGTAAAAGTTAATTTCATTGAAAAAATATTAGCCACGACTTTAGCTAAACTTTCAAACTTTATTCCAGAAGGTGGAATTTGGATGAATACACAACGTCCAGAATGGAACGATGCTAACAACGCCTTAGTAGGAAGTGGAGTGTCTATGGTTACCTTGTATTATTTACGACGTTTCCTAAAATTCTTTGACACAGTTGTAGTACAATCCGATTTAGAAACCGTAGAAGTTTCCAAAGAGCTTGTTACATTCTTCAATGCCATTCATACAACATTTAAAGATAATCAACAGTTGCTTTCTGAGCGTATCAATGATACAGACAGAAAAAACATCTTAGATGCCTTAGGAACCGCAGGAAGTAATTATAGAGATCAAATTTATAAAGCCGCTTTTTCAGGAAGAAAAAATGAAATTGCTATTGAAGATATAAAATCATTTATTGACCTAAGTCTCCAGTATTTAGAGCACTCAATTGAAGTAAATAAGCGAGAAGATAACTTATATCACGCCTATAATTTGATGACCATCAATGAAAATAACAGCGTTTCAATTTCATATTTAGATGAAATGTTAGAAGGGCAGGTTGCGGTATTAAGCTCACAATATTTATCTTCTAAACAATCCTTATCTGTTTTAGATGCAATGAAAGCCAGTAAACTGTTCCGTCCCGATCAGTACAGTTATTTACTATATCCGAACAAAGAATTAAAAGGGTTTATTGAGCGTAATACAATTTCAGAGTCTGCTGTAGCATCCTCTAAATTATTGGAACAACTCGTTTCCGATGGAAATGTGCGGATTTTAGAGAAAGACGTTAATGGAGATCACCATTTCAACGGAAACTTTAAAAATGCTAATGATTTAAAAGCAGCTCTATTAGAACTTGCAGGAACTTCTTATGAAGCACTTGCTAAATCAGAAACTCCAAAAGTTCTTCAAATTTTTGAAGAAGTCTTTAATCATAAAGCTTTTACAGGACGTTCAGGAACATTTTATGGTTATGAAGGTTTAGGGTCTATTTATTGGCATATGGTTTCAAAATTGCAATTGGCAGTGTTGGAAACTTGTAATTCAGCCATCGATTCTGAAACAGATGCAGTTACAATAGGGAGTTTGTTAGATCATTATTATGAAATTAATGCAGGAATTGGTGTACATAAATCACCAAAACTGTATGGCGCATTCCCAACCGATGCTTATTCACATACACCTGCAGGAAAAGGCGCCCAACAACCCGGAATGACGGGACAAGTAAAAGAAGATGTTTTATCTCGTTTTGGTGAATTAGGCGTAGAGGTTTCCGATGGAAAACTCGGATTTAATCCACGTTTATTGCGAAAAGATGAATTTTTACAAGAAAGTAACATATTTCATTACATCGCAATCCCTAAGAATAAAGATAGCATTTTGATTTCTAAGGACTCTTTGTGTTTCACCTATTGTCAAGTCCCTGTTATATATACGATTGCTGATCAAGACAGTTTAACGGTTGATTTTAGTAATGGAGCCACAAAAACGTTTAACAGCTTAAACTTAGACACAGAAATAAGTAATAAAGTATTTAATCGTAATGGTGAAGTTGTTCAAATAAATGTGCAAATTAAAAAAGAACGACTAAAATAATGTCGATAGGAGATTATGAGAAAAACAACATACATATTAAATTTAATACTGCTTGTTTTTCTTGTAATGTCCTGTAAAGAAAACAAACAAAAAGAACGCATACCAAACGATCAAAGACAAAAAGAAGTGACTGCTAAAGATATATTAGGAAATTCAAACTATTTAGCCATCTCTTATGGTGGGTATCGAAAATCATCAAGAGATTTTCAACCTACAATAGGAGAGCTTAAAGAAGATATGAAAATTCTTCACGCGATGAATATCCGAATATTACGAACTTATAATGTTCAATTAGCGCATACATCTAACATTTTAAAAGCAATCCGCGAACTAAAAAATGAAGACTCCACTTTTGAAATGTATTTGATGTTAGGGGCTTGGATTGATTGTAAAAATGCCTGGACAGATAAACCAGTAGACCACAACATAGAAAGCGAAAACAATGCAGCAGAAATTGATCGTGCGGTTTCTTTAGCACAAGAATATCCTGAGATTGTAAAAGTCATTGCTGTAGGAAATGAATCCATGGTAAAATGGGCTACTTCTTATTATGTACAACCCAATGTGATTTTAAAATGGGTTACACATTTACAATCCTTAAAAGAAAAAGGAGATTTATCAAAAGATCTTTGGATTACCAGTTCGGATAATTTTGCTTCTTGGGGCGGGGGAGATCCTCAATACCATGTGGAAGACCTTACAAAATTAATCAAAGCTGTGGATTATTTATCTGTTCATACCTATCCCATGCATGACACCCACTATAACCCCGTTTTTTGGGGCGTTTTTGGAAATGAAACAGAACTTTCTAGTTTAAAACGAATTGATATTGCTATGAATCGCGCCAATACATACGCCATTTCTCAAGTCGATAGTGTAGCGCGTTATATTAAAAGTTTAGGAATATACAAGCCAATTCATGTTGGGGAAACTGGATGGGCAAGTGCTTCTAATGGATTTTATGGTGCCAAAGGATCAAAAGCAACCGATGAGTATAAAGAATCCATTTATTATAATAACATCCGTCAATGGACGAATGAAAATAATATGTCATGCTTTTATTTTGAAGCTTTTGATGAACCATGGAAAGATGCTCATAATAAGGGAGGATCTGAAAACTATTTTGGGTTATTTACAGTAGATGGTAAAGCAAAATATGCCCTTTGGGACTTGGTAGATCAAGGTGTTTTTGATGGATTAACCCGTGGAGGCAATCCTATTACGAAAACCTATAATGGCAATAAAGAAGCATTATTACTAGAAGTTGAATTACCCCCAACAAAAAATAAACTATAAACCACCTAAATCAAATAACTTGAAAACGTATCATTTTTTAATTTTATCTGTAATGCTCACAGCTTGCACGTCCAAAAAACCCTTGGAAGTTACTGTTTATGAAACTTCTGTAAACGGGAATAAATTGACTAAAGTCTCAGAATTTGAAATTTCTGAAAATCCTTCTAAAATTCAACTTAATCCTGAAATAACATTCCAAACTATCACTGGTTTTGGGGGGTCATTTACGGAATCTTCGGCCTATTTACTAAATCGTTTAAGTAAAAAAAATAGAACCAAAATACTTGAGGCTTATTTTAGTGAAAAAGGAGCAAACTATTCATTGACTCGTACACATATAAGTTCTTGTGATTTTTCATTAAATAATTATACATACGCGCCAATAGCCGATGATCTTGAGCTTGAACATTTCAGTATCAAAGAAGATCAAGACGATTTAATTCCAATGATAAAAGAAGCCATGGCTATTTCTGAAGATGGATTTAAAATTATTGCCTCTCCATGGACCGCTCCACCTTGGATGAAAGACAATAACAACTATGTAGGAGGAAAACTACTTCCAGAATATTACGACTCCTTTGCCTTGTTTTTCTCTAAATATTTAGATTCTTATAAAGCTGAAGGCATTGATATTTGGGGCTTAACACCCGTAAATGAGCCACATGGAAATGGTAACAACTGGGAAAGTATGCATTTCTCCCCAGAAGAAGAAACAGATTTTGTTCAAAACTATTTAGGTCCAAAATTGGAAGCCGAAGGAAAAGCAGATATTAAAATCTTAGGCTACGATCAAAACAGAGATGGTTTAAAAGAATGGGTCGATGATATGTATAAAGACGAAGCTTCCTCTAAATACTTTGCCGGAACTGCAATACATTGGTATGAAAGCACCTATGATTTTTTCCCAAAAGCCTTGCAATACGCACATGCCAAAGCCCCTAACAAATACCTCATAGAAACAGAAGGTTGTATAGATTCAGAAATCCCAAAATGGCAAGATGACAAATGGTATTGGTCTAAAGAAGCAACAGATTGGGGTTACGACTGGAGAGAACCCGCTAAGAAATATTTGCACCCAAAATATGCCCCCGTTAATAGATATGCAAGAGATATTATTGGCTGCTTAAATAACTGGGTTGACGGTTGGGTCGATTGGAATATGGTACTTGATAGACAAGGGGGACCAAACTGGTTTGAAAACTGGTGTGTAGCTCCAATCATCGTTGATCCCGATGCCGACGAAGTCTATTTTACTCCCTTATATTATACAATGGCACATTTCAGCAAATACATTCGTCCTGGCGCTAAAGTAATTGGGTTAGATAATTCGGATAAAGAGTTACAAGTTACTGCTGCACAAAACCCTGACGGTTCAATCGCAGTTGTGGTCTTTAACGAAGGAGAAACATTAAAATCTTTTGAACTCTCTTTAGTAGAAACTTCAAAGTCAATAACAATTCAACCACAAACACTACAAACTATATTATTACCATAAACACACAAACAAACTAAAACACATCTCTAACAAACTAAAACCAAACCACTATGTCTATTAATTCTAAAAAAGTTCCTTTCGGGCAAAAAGTTGCCTTTGGTATAGGCATGCTTGCCAATCAAATGTTTCCAGCCATTTTAGGAATATTTATGGTTGTCTTAGTAGAAGATTTAAAGTTTTCTGGACTAATGTGGGGAATGATATATCTGTTTCCTAGATTATTTGATGCTATATCAGATCCAATCATGGGTTTTGTTTCCGACAATACTAAATCAAAATGGGGACGACGACGACAGTATGTATTAATAGGTGGAATTATTATGGGAATTGCTTACATTTTTATGTGGCAGTTATTTAAAGAAAATTCATTACAATTTAATTTTTGGTATTTCTTTTTGTGGTCTATCATTTTTTATTTGGGCCTCACTTTTTTTAGTGTTCCTTATGTTGCCATGGGCTATGAAATGAGCGATGATTTTCATGAGCGTACAAATATTATGGCTATTGCCCAATGGATAGGGCAGTGGGCATGGGTAATTGCACCATTATTTTGGATAATCATGTATGATCCTGAGTGGTTTCCATCTGCGGAAGTGGCCGTTAGAGAATTAGCAATATGGGTTGCTATTCCTTGTGCGTTTTGTGCTATTGTCCCAGCTTTATTTATTAAAGGAGAATCAACTCTTGATAAAGATTACGAACCTTTAAACTGGTCAAATATTGGCAATAGTCTAAAAAAAATATACATCAGTTTTGTAGAAGCTTTTAAAATTAAAGAATTTAGGAAGCTTTGCGGTGCTACGTTTTTAATTTTTAATGCTTTTAATACCGTTGCTTCACTCACCTTTTTTGTGATTGTATATAAATTATTTAATGGAGATGCAGGAGCATCGGGAATATGGGTCTCATTATTTGGGTGTCTAGGAGCGTTAGGAACTACATTTATTGTAATCCCTATTGTTTCTTGGTTATCAAAAAAAATAGGGAAGAAGAAAGCGTTTATGGCTTGTCAGGGGATTTCAATTATTGGTTATATAATGCTCTATTTTTTATTCATCCCTGGAAAACCTTGGATGTATATCATAGCCCTCCCTTTCTTTTCTTTTGGTATTGGAAGCCTGTTCACGATTATGATGTCTATGACAGCCGATGTTATTGATATAGATGAATTAAATACAGGCAAACGAAGAGAAGGAACCTTTGGAGCAATTTATTGGTGGATGGTAAAAGTTGGTTATGCAATCGCTGGAGCCTTAAGTGGTGTAATCATATGGCTTGTTGGTTTTAATTCAGATTTATCAACCCTAGATCAGCAAGAAGCAGTTAACGGATTACACGCTTTCTTTTGTTTTTTCCCAATGGTAGGTACACTTTTCGCGATGTATATCATGAAAGATTATAGTATCGATGAAGAACGCGCTAATGAAATCCGAACAGCATTAGATAACCGTAAAGCACAACCTAAAAAGTTAAACACATATTACAAAGAAAATAAACTTCTCGAATTTTCTAATCTAGGTCTTAATGTAGGTTTAGATACCGATACTGATTTCACCTCCAAATCAGATGCAGAAATTAAAACCCTTTTTTCAAACACATTGAGTAATGGTCTTCACGGGTTGTGTTTTAGTCCGTATTTAGAAGGGCAAAATATTGGAGATCAATTATCTCAGTCTCAAATCAGTAAACGGATGGAGGTCATTGCACCTTATACCAAGTGGGTACGATCTTTCTCATGTACAGAGGGCAACCAACATACGCCTAAAATTGCTAAAGCAAAAGGATTAAAAACGATGGTTGGTGCTTGGATTGGTGATGATAAAAATCAAAACGAAAAAGAGATTATAGCACTGATAAAGCTCGTAAAATCTGGTTTAGTAGATATTGCAGTTGTTGGAAATGAAACCTTAATGCGTGGAGAACTCAGCGAGGAAAATCTGATTGCATACATTAATAGAGTAAAAAAAGCATTGCCTGGAATTCCTGTGGGATACGTGGATGCCTATTACCAATTTGTAGAACGTCCGAAGCTTATTGAAGTATGCGATGTTTTGTTAGTAAACTGTTACCCATTTTGGGAAGGTTGTAGCATTGATCAATCGGCAACGTATTTAAAGCAAATGTATGCGGTTATACAAAAAGTATCTGACGGGAAGCCTGTTATAATTACAGAAACAGGTTGGCCAAGTCAAGGCAACCCTACGAATGCTGCATACCCTTCAGAAAATAATGCGATGAAATACTTTATAAATACAGTCAATTGGGCACAACAAAATAAAGTACCAATGTTTTATTTCTCCTCATTTGATGAATCGTGTAAGGTGCATCACGAAGGCGATGTTGGCGCACATTGGGGTCTTTGGGATAAAAACGAGCAATTAAAATTTCAATAACAATAAAAACTCAAGATTATGTCATTTAGAGAAGAATCTTATTACAAACCTAAAAAAGATTACAGTCAGATTTCTACTAAAGGAATAGATGTATCTCAAGACACGTTAGAAGATCTAAAAAACTTATGGCGTAAAACCATACAAGATGGTTTACACGGTATTTGTTTTAGTATGTACGAAGATGGTCAAAAGCCTGGAGATGATATTAGTATGGCTCAAGTTGAGCGTCGTGTTAAGATTTTAAAACCTTATGTAGGTGCTATTCGTTCATTTTCATGTACAGAAGGCAATGAATTCGTGCCTGTAGCAGCCAAAAAGCATGGTTTAAGAACATTAGTCGGAGCATGGCTTGGTGATGATAAAGAAGAGAACGAAAAAGAAATTGAAGGTCTAATTGCATTAGCAAAAGCAGGACATGTAGATGTAGCTGCTGTAGGTAATGAAGTTTTGTACCGCGACGATTTAACCTTAGAAGAATTGATAGGTTATATGAAACGTGTAAAAGAAGCCTTAGCAGGACTAAATATTCCAATAGGATATGTAGATGCTTACTATGAGTTTTCTCGTCATCCAATTATTGTAGAGCACTCAGATATTATATTAGCCAATTTATATCCTTATTGGGAAGGGTGTCCTATAGACTATTCATTAGGTCACATGCAAGCTATGTATGGAGAAGTCGTAGATTCAGCACAAGGCAAACCTATTATCATTACAGAAACAGGCTGGCCAAGTCAAGGTGGGGGCTTGAGAGGTGCAATTGCGAGCAAAAAAGCTGCAATGAAATACTTTATTGACACCATGCGATGGACAAAAGAAAATGACATTCCTAATTTCTATTTCTCCTCTTTTGATGAGTCTTGGAAAGTTGGTGCCGAAGGGGATGTTGGTGCCTACTGGGGTCTGTGGGATAAACATGAGAAATTGAAGTTTTAACATCCAAATTCTTCTCAGAAATAAAGGTTTTTTGTTTGTTGGAGTGTATATTCTAACACAACTTAAAACCTGTTTCTTGTTTTATTATTCCGTAATATTTAGTAGATTTAAATTCTCAAATTTACTAATATGCTCAAAAAAATCTACGGAAGTGCCGTTTTTGGTGTGGAAGCACACACCATCACAATCGAAGTAAATGTCGATTATGGCATCGGTTACCATTTGGTCGGATTACCAGATAACGCCATTAAAGAAAGTAATTTTCGGATTGCAGCAGCCCTTCAAAATAATGGTTATAAAATTCCCGGTAAAAAACTTATTATTAATATGTCGCCTGCCGATATGCGCAAAGAAGGCTCTGCCTATGACTTGCCCTTAGCAATGGGAATTCTGGCCGCTTCCAATCAAATCAAAGAGATGCATATCGAACGCTATATCATCATGGGAGAGCTTTCCTTGGATGGAACGGTGCAATCCATTAAAGGCGCACTGCCCATTGCAATTAAAGCCTTAGAAGAAGGTTTTGAGGGATTTATCTTGCCGAAAGAAAACGCCAAAGAAGCCGCCATTGTGAGTGGTTTAAAGGTGTATGGAGTAGAGCACATCTCCGAAGTAATCGATTGTTTTGATAACAACACCCCCTTAGAACAAACCATTGTGGATACCCGTGCTGAGTTTCAAAAAAGCCTAGATCATCCCGAATTTGATTTTTCAGATGTCAAAGGCCAGGAGAGCATCAAACGTTGTATGGAAATTGCTGCTTCGGGAGGGCATAATATCATCTTAATTGGTCCGCCAGGAGCTGGAAAAACCATGCTCGCTAAACGCTTACCTTCCATATTACCTCCGATGACTTTACATGAAGCTTTGGAAACCACCAAAATACACTCGGTAGTCGGACGTATTGGTGCTCAAAAAGGGTTGATTGCACAACGCCCATTTCGATCTCCACATCACACCATATCAAACGTTGCGCTCGTAGGGGGGGGAGTTATCCGCAACCAGGAGAGATTTCATTGTCTCATAATGGCGTATTGTTTTTAGATGAATTGCCCGAGTTTAAACGGGAAGTCTTAGAAGTGATGCGACAGCCTTTAGAAGATAGAGAGGTTACAATTTCACGTGCTAAGTTTACAGTCACTTATCCCAGTAGTTTTATGTTGGTAGCCAGTATGAATCCCAGTCCAAGTGGATATTTCAATGATCCAAATGCACCAATGATGTCTTCTGCAACAGAGATGCAGCGTTATTTGGGTAAAATTTCGGGACCATTATTGGATCGTATTGATATTCATATTGAGGTGACACCTGTTCCTTTTGAAAAATTATCGGACGAGCGTAAAGGAGAGTCTTCTGTGAATATTAGAAAACGGGTTACCAAAGCACGCGCAGTTCAAACCAAACGCTTTGAAGATTCGGAGGTTGTGCATTACAACGCACAAATGAATACCAAACAAATTAGAAAATACTGCAAACTCGATGCCTCATCGATGCAGCTTTTGAAAACCGCAATGGAACGTTTAAATTTATCAGCCCGTGCCTACGATCGTATCCTAAAAGTAGCCAGAACAATTGCCGATTTAGAAGACAAAATTTCAATAGAAAGTTCCCATATTAGTGAGGCTATTCAGTATAGAAGCTTAGATCGTGAAGGGTGGTTGGGGTAATATCTTATATATTAAACTAAAGATTTGATTTATAAACTTAAATATATGGTTATCAAGTTTTTATAAATTAACTATAAGAAAAAACTATGGCGATAAATATGTTGATTTAATGCCTTTTAGCTGAAGAATTTAAAGAGTCGTTTCAGATTTTTAAGTTTGTTTGTGTAAGGGGCATAACGCAGCGGAATGTCTAGCCAATTTGCTTTAATAACAATCCCTTTTTTGTGTGAAAATGTATCAAATCCAAGCTTTCCGTGATAGGTTCCAATACCACTTTCTCCGACCCCTCCAAAGGGTAATTTAGAGTTTCCAAAATGAATCATTGTATCGTTTATTGTACCTCCACCAAAGCTATAGGTTTCAATCATTTTTTTGTAGAAAGAGGAGTCAGATGAAAAGACATAAAACCCAAGAGGTTTGTCATAATGGCTTAAGATGGATTGGATGTCATTTTCAGTTTCATAACTCAAAATAGGCAGGATAGGACCAAATATTTCACCTTTCATCACTTCCGAATCCATTGAAGGTTCGTTAATTAGTGTAGGAGCGAGGTAGGAATCTGAGGCATCGTATGTGCCACCAAAAATAACTTCAGAGTCCTTAAGCATAGCAATCAACCTTGATAAGTGGGCGGAATTAACGATTCGAGGATAGTCTTCAGATGTTTGCGGGTTTGTGCCGTAAGCTTTTGTGATTTCAGACTTTAAATCATGAATTAATTGTGTTTTTATCGAGTTATGTACCAATAAATAATCAGGTGCAATACAAGTTTGACCTGCATTGACAAATTTACCCCATACCAATCGTTTTGCAACTAATTGCGTATGCATGGTAGCGTCAATGATACAAGGGTTTTTTCCACCTAATTCGAGAGTTACTGGCGTTAAAAACGGGGCTGCTGCTTTGGCTACAATTTTTCCAACCGCGACACTTCCAGTGAAAAAAATGTAATCCCAGCGTTCCTTTAAAAGTAAAGTCGTTTCTGGTACCCCACCTTGAACAACCTTAACATGTTCAGGGGTAAACACAGTGCTTAGAAGGTCTTCTAATAACTGCGAGGTATGGCTTGTGTGTTCACTCGGTTTTAGAACAACCGTATTGCCTGCAGCAATGGCAGCAATAAGAGGAGCAACCGCCAACTGAAACGGGTAGTTCCATGGTGCAATAATCAGTACAGTCCCATAAGGCTCACTATAAATATAGTCTTTAGAAGGAAAGTTGAGTCCTGATGCTCTTACTCTTTTCGGCTTCGACCAAGAGTCAATATGTTTTAAAGTAGCGTCAATTTCTGAAATGATAATACCAACTTCACTTAAATAGGCTTCAAATTTAGATTTTTTAAAATCCTTGTAAAGCGCTTCGTAAATAGCCTCTTCTCTGGAAATAATTTCTTTGCGTAGTTTAACGAGTAAATTCTTAAGTGCATTCACATCACGAGTTGCACGAGTTAGAAAATACTGTTTCTGAGTTTCTAAAATTAACTTTGCTTCCATAGTCTAAACATGTTTAATGCATTCTTTCCATAAAACTTCGTTTGGAGGGGGCGCACTAACGTTTATCAATTGCTTATTTACAGGGTGAATAAATGAAATATTTCGTGCATGCAAGTGGATACTTCCATCCGAGTTACTTCGGTCAAATCCATATTTTAAATCGCCTTTAATAGGACTTCCTATGGTAGATAGTTGACTTCTTATTTGGTGGTGTCTGCCAGTTTCAAGGTTTATTTCCAGAAGGTGGTAGCGATCTAAGCTGTGAATTACATCGAAATGTAGAACCGCTTCTTTACTTTGATCCACTTCTTTTGTGTATGCTTTTGATTTATTGTTTTTTGGGTTCTTTTTAAGCCAATGAATCAGTGTGTCTTTTGATTTTGCAGGCTTGTTTTTGACAATTGCCCAGTAGGTTTTATCAATTTTTTTGTTTAAAAACAATGCATTCATTCTCGATAAAGCTTTGGAAGTTTTTGCAAACACAACAATTCCAGTAGTGGGACGATCCAATCGATGTGTGACTCCCAAATATACAGCACCTGGTTTGTCATACTTCTTTTTTATGTAGCCTTTTACAAGATCACTGAGTGGGGTGTCCCCAGTTTTATCGCCTTGAACAAGATCTCCAGAACGTTTATTGATAATAATTAAATGATTGTCTTCATGTAGAATTTGAAGGTTGTCAATATTTGAAACAATCTTACTCATCTATATTAATACTGTTCATTTTTATTAGGAAATTCAGAAGATTTTACATCGTCCACGTATTGAGAAATAGCTGTGGTCATTTCTTCGTGTAGATTCATATAGCGACGTAAAAATCGTGGATGAAATTCTTGTGTCATTCCAAGCATATCATGCAATACTAAGACTTGTCCATCAACACCTCCACCAGCTCCAATTCCAATCACTGGGATGCTGATACTCTCGGCAACTTGTTTTGCCAAAGCAGCTGGAATTTTTTCAAGAACCAAAGCAAAACATCCGAGGCGTTCCAAAAGTTTGGCATCTTCAATTAAACGTAAAGCTTCTTCCTCTTCTTTAGCTCTTACCGTGTACGTTCCAAATTTATAGATGGATTGTGGGGTAAGTCCTAAGTGTCCCATTACAGGGATTCCGGCATTCAATATTTTTTTAATAGAGTCTTTAATTTCTTTACCACCTTCTAGTTTTACGGCATGTCCACCACTTTCTTTCATGATCCGAATTGCAGAGCGTAAGGCTTCTTTTGGATCACTTTGATAAGTTCCAAAAGGTAAGTCAACCACGACCAGTGCACGTTCGATTGCACGCACTACAGAAGACGCGTGGTAAATCATTTGATCCAATGTAATTGGAAGCGTAGTTTCATGACCTGCCATTACATTACTGGCAGAATCGCCTACCAAAATAACATCAATACCTGCGCCATCTACAATTTTAGCCATGGTATAATCATAGGCTGTAAGCATGGATATTTTTTCACCCAAGGACTTCATTTCGACTAACGATTTGACAGTCACTCTTTTGTATTCTTTTTTTGATGCTGACATAATTGGTTATAATTTATGATAGAGTGTAAAAGTACTAAATAAGTATATAAGTTCCGTTATTTGTGCAACAACTCGAAATAGAATAAAAAAAAGCATACTAAAAACGCATTGTTTTTTTAAGATGCTTATTGTAAAAAATATAAGGTTACGGGGTTAATAACGCTGTTGTATGTTAGAAAGATCGAAATCAGTCATTTCAGGATTGTTAAAACTACTTAGGTTATCTGCTGGAACTACTACAACCCTGAAAACAACATTTTGAGTCCAAACAGAATCAAGAGCATCAAAATCGGCAGTCCCTTCTAAAAATAGTTTAACATCGTATCGCGTAAAATCAAAATTATAGGAAAGTGTTGCGCCTCCGCCAAAAATAGTGCTTTGTGGTAATAATCTCCAAACCTCTTGTCCATTATCTATTTCCCATAAAACATAAACTAAAGTAACGTCATATTCAAAAACGTCAAATCCATAGGGTTCTATAATCTGATAGTTATTTTGAGCATTAAAATCCACTACAATTTCAAATGCACTAGATACAATCAGTCCTCCATCTCTGCCATCCCTGCCGTCAATTCCTTCTTCGATGACACAAGACATAACTAATAGAGCTGATAATAATGATACTAATTTTTTCATGATGTATTTATTTAAGATTACTTGTTCAAGTGCAAAGGCTGTACCAAAGTCTTAATTAGAGCATATATTTTTAAGTTTTAAAATCTGACATCGTGTCAGTCTTGTTGTATTGGCACAATGATTGACTTAATGATTGCGTAATATTAAAACAAAAAATTAAATTATATAAATTATGAGTAAGATTATTGGAATCGATTTAGGAACTACAAACTCTTGTGTTTCCGTAATGGAAGGAAATGAGCCTGTTGTCATTACAAATGCCGAAGGGCGACGTACAACGCCGTCTGTCATCGCTTTTGTGGATGGTGGCGAAATTAAAGTAGGAGACCCTGCAAAACGTCAAGCGGTCACCAATCCAACCAAAACTGTTTATTCAATTAAACGTTTTATGGGGAATAAATTCTCAGAATCTAAACAAGAAGTAGGTCGTGTACCTTATAAAGTTGTAAAAGGAGACAATGATACACCTCGAGTTGATATTGATGGTCGTTTATATACGCCTCAAGAATTATCGGCAATGGTGCTTCAAAAAATGAAAAAAACTGCTGAAGAGTTTTTGGATCAAGAAGTTTCAGAAGCGGTGATTACAGTCCCAGCTTATTTTAACGATGCTCAACGCCAAGCGACTAAAGAAGCGGGTGAGATTGCAGGCTTAAAAGTAAGACGTATTATCAATGAGCCTACAGCGGCTGCATTGGCATACGGAATGGATAAAAAAGGAAAAGATCAAACAATTGTTGTTTTTGATTTTGGTGGAGGAACGCATGATGTTTCTGTATTAGAATTAGGAGATGGCGTATTTGAAGTACTTGCAACTGATGGTGACACACATTTAGGAGGAGATGATGTTGATGAAAAGATCATCAACTGGTTAGCAGAAGAATTTAAAGCGGAAGAAAATTTAGATTTACGTGAAGACCCTATGGCGCTTCAACGTTTAAAAGAAGCTGCAGAGAAAGCTAAAATAGAATTGTCATCTTCTGCACAAACAGAAATCAATTTACCTTATGTAACAGCCACTGCAAGCGGCCCAAAACACTTGGTACGTTCACTGTCAAAAGCAAAATTCGAACAACTTATTGACGATCTAGTAAAAAGAACAATTGCACCTTGTCAAACCGCTTTAAAAGCAGCAGGTTTATCAACAAGTGACATTGATGAAATTATTTTAGTAGGGGGTTCAACTCGAATTCCTGCAGTTCAAGAAGCGGTAGAAAAATTCTTTGGAAAGAAACCTAATAAAGGAGTGAACCCTGATGAGGTTGTAGCGGTAGGTGCTGCAATTCAAGGTGGGGTTTTAACTGGTGATGTGAAAGATGTTTTATTATTAGACGTTACACCATTATCTTTAGGAATTGAAACAATGGGGAATGTTATGACCAAATTAATTGAGTCTAATACAACCATTCCAACTAAAAAATCTCAAGTATTCTCAACGGCAGCAGACAATCAGCCATCTGTTGAAATTCATGTCCTTCAAGGAGAGCGTGCCATGGCAGCAGATAATAAAACGATTGGACGTTTTCATTTAGATGGACTTCCACCTGCACAGCGCGGAACGCCACAAATTGAAGTCACATTTGATATTGATGCCAATGGGATCATTAAGGTTTCAGCTACTGATAAAGCGACCAATAAATCCCAAGATATTCGTATTGAAGCGTCTTCTGGTTTAACTGAAGAAGAAATCGAAAAGATGAAACAAGATGCAGAAGCAAATGCAGAATCAGATGCGAAAGCTAAAGAAACAGCAGATAAGCTGAACGCAGCAGATGCTATGATTTTTCAAACAGAAAATCAGCTTAAAGAATTTGGTGATAAATTATCAGATGATAAAAAACAACCAATTGAAGCTGCTTTAGAAGAATTGAAAGCTGCCTACGAATCTAAAGACATCGCAATTATTGACCCTGCTTTAGAAAAAATCAATGAAGCATGGAAAGCTGCTAGCGAAGAAATGTACAAAGCCCAAGAAGGCGCTCAAGACGCTCAAGCGGCTCCTTCAGATGCTGAAGCATCTCAAGAAGACAACGTTGAAGACGTAGATTTCGAAGAAGTGAAATAAACGTAGTTTTTATTTGATAAAGAAAAGCACAATCAATTCAGGGTTGTGCTTTTTTTTTGGAAAACATATTTAGCATTACAAAGGCATGAGGAAATGTGACCGCAGCAATAAAAGCAAAAAACAAAGAATAGAACTGTTTCTCACTACTGAAAATTGCATATAAGATAACCATTCCAACTAATGAAATAATCCAGTAAGGCAACGCTGCTTTACAGTATTTTAAAGTAGAATCGGTTTTTACATCACCATATATAAATGTAATTTGTTCTATTAAGGAGGGAATGCTATGCCAAAGAATAAAATAAATACTAAACCCCCATATCAAAGATGAAGATGAAAAAATTATCGCCAAAACGGCCAAAGTAAATAACTCTTTTAAAATAACTTCTAAAGGGAGGCGTTTTGTGAAAAAATCAATTGCCAATATAACTCCTATAAAGCTACCCAAAATGGCGAGAATGATTTTACTGTATAAATTTGTGACCTCATAGCCTGTAATTTCAGATACGATCAATTTTACCTCTGTATCGTTAAAAATAAACAACAAAAACAAGATTAGCATTCCGTAGGAAAAATAGAATATAGGTTTAAGTATAGAATTAGTTTTTGAAAAAAGATGCTCCCAATGCTGTTCTCCAAAGTGGTAGGCACTAAAAAGAATGAATAAAATCATTGCTAGGGAAGGCATCCAATAAAAAAATAAGACTGCAATCGATACTATCAATAGATAAGCCGTTAGCAGTGTGAATTTGGAGTAATGTTTAGAATTGTTTAAAATTTTATTAACAATCAATAAATCGTTTGATCCATGAACCATTCCAAATGTAAAAATTAAGACAAAGCCTAATATAAGTTCAAAACTCTCTGGTACATGTGTAGTTATCCACAAACCTAAGAAGCTAGCAACGATTGAGAAATTGAAAATATTATTCATAAAATAGTGTTAAATCTATTATTCTAACACACAAACTTACGAAATGCTCAACAATTAGTTTAAATTTTTATATATTTGTTTAAACAATAACTAACAAAAACTTTTAAAAATGACAAACTTATTTTTACCTTTAGTAGCCAAAATGGATCCTACTGATTATGTAGGTTTTACATTCTTTGTAGGATGTATGGCAATGATGGCAGCTTCTGCCTTTTTCTTTTTATCATTAAATCAATTTGACAAAAAATGGAGAACTTCTGTTTTAGTTTCTGGTTTAATTACATTTATTGCAGCTGTACATTATTTCTACATGAGAGATTATTGGGCTTCAAACATGGAGTCTCCAACATTCTTCCGTTATGTAGATTGGATTCTAACAGTGCCATTAATGTGTGTTGAGTTTTACCTAATACTTAAAGTGGCTGGAGCTAAAAAATCATTGCTTACAAAAATGATTGTACTTTCAGTAATTATGTTAGTAACAGGTTACTTAGGTGAAGCAGTTTACCCAGGTAGTGCAGCACTTTGGGGCTTTTTCTCTGCAGTAGCTTACTTTGCTATCGTTTACGAAATATGGTTAGGTGGAGCAGCAAAACTTGCTAAAGAAGCTGGTGGTGATGTACTAGCAGCTCACAAAATCCTTTGCTGGTTTGTACTTGTTGGATGGATCATTTATCCATTAGGTTACCTAGTAGGTACAGCTGATGGACAGTGGTATTCTTCTTTTGCTAACCTTGGGTTAGACATGGATGTTTTATACAACATTGCTGATGCAATCAACAAAATCGGATTCGGTTTAGTGATTTATAGCTTAGCAGTTAAGAAAACAGCTTAAGAATTGAATTACAAGTAGATATTAAATTAGGGCTGTCTGAAAAGACAGCCTTTTTTTTTGCACTTTTTTAACGCAGTTTAGACATTGACTTCGGCTTTGGTTTTTGTAACTTTACACACAAATCATACTTAAATGAGTCCAACAAAAGACCAGATTATTCAAGCCGCAACCGCAGCTTGTAAAGACACCTTAATGGAAACCCTAAACATTGAATTTGTCGATGCAGGAGAAGACTTTGTAATTGCTAAAATGCCTGTCGATAAACGCGTATATCAACCCGACGGAGTATTGCATGGAGGCGCCACAGCGGCACTCGCTGAAACCGTTGGAAGTTTTGCAGCACATATTTTTTTAGATACTAAAAACTATTTTGTCAGAGGCATTGATATTTCTGCCAACCACATTAAAAGCGTAAAAGAAGGCTTTGTCTATGCCAAAGCCACCTTTATTCACAGAGGAAGAACCATGCAGATTTTTAATATTGAAGTTACAGATGGGGACAATCAATTAGTATCTTCTTGTAAACTGACAACGGTATCACTTCCTAAAGAACGCTAACAGATGACTTCGACTGATTTTTTTAACCAAATCAATACAGCGATTCAATCAAAACGACCCTTTGTTCTTTTTTCTAAACCAGAGAGTCAACCTATTACAGCATACATTCAAATCAATACAGATACTCATATAATAAGTGATTATTCTGAAAGCGGATTTGTATTTGCACCCTTTGACTCTGAAAATGATAGTTACTACATTCCTTTTGAGTCTTCGACGGTCATTCAATTAGAACAACAAGATTTTGAAGTTTTTGATCAATCAAGTGATCCGCAATCAGTTAAATCTAAAAATGATCACTTAAATCTAGTGTCCAAAGCGATCGATGAAATCAATACTTCAGAATTAGAAAAGGTTGTGCTTTCTAGGCAATTCAAATGTAATTTAGAACACTCAAACCCACTTGATATTTTTAAAAAATTAGTACAAAACTATCCCACAGCGTTTACCTATTGTTGGTTTCATCCTCAAACAGGTTTTTGGCTTGGAGCCTCCCCAGAAAATCTTTTAACACTTGAAGGAAAGGCTGTATCTACAATGGCAGTTGCAGGAACTCAAATTTTAAAATCCTCAGAAAAAGTTGAATGGGATTCAAAGAATTTAGATGAACATGCGTTTGTAACAGATTATTTAGTCGAAGTTTTATCGGATTATTTAGAGCCTATTAAAACCTCTGGACCACACACTCTCAAAGCGGGTCAGTTGTTGCATCTTCAAACACATGTCACGGGCCGTTTAAAATCAACAAATCAGAGTTTAAAACAACTCTTACGAGCGATTCATCCAACACCAGCAGTATGTGGTACACCTCGAACAAAAGCGTTAGAATTTATCAAATCAAATGAATCCTATAATCGAGAGTTTTATGCCGGTTTTTTTGGAGAATTAAACATCCCTAAAAAATCAACTCTTAGAAACTCAAAAAGAAATATTGAAAACAGAGCTTATCAAACAGTTCGTAAGGCTACGCAACTCGCCGTAAATTTACGTTGCATGCAGTTAAAAGATACTCTAGCAATTCTTTACAGTGGAGGAGGAATTACAAAAAACTCTGATCCCCAGATCGAATGTATGGAGACTGAAAACAAGATTCAAACGATAAAAAAGGTGCTCTAAACCTTTAGGAAATATTTATTATTTCATTTCAATTTAAACCCTAAAAATTAAATAACTTTGTCAGTCAATGATAAAGTCCAAACAGCCTTTAGCGCAAGCGATTGTTCAACTCTGTGAATACCATAATATCCAGCATATTGTGATTTCTCCGGGGAGTCGAAATGCACCCTTGACAATCGGATTTACAAATCACGAGTTCTTTGAGTGTTACAGTATTGTTGATGAACGTTCTGCAGGGTTTTTTGCCTTAGGAATGGCTCAACAACTGCAACAGCCTGTTGCCTTGGTTTGTACTTCTGGAAGTGCCCTTGTCAATTATTATCCATCGATTACCGAAGCGTTTTACAGTCGAGTTCCACTTGTTGTGATTTCAGCAGACCGCCCAGAGCATCTTATCAATATTGGAGATGGCCAAACGATTACACAACCTCATATTTTTGGTTCCCATATTCTGTTTGAAGCAAATCTAAAAGATCATTTTAAAAAGCCCTTTTTAAAAACAGTCAAAAACAATAATTCACGAATAGATAAAGCACTTCAGCTTGCAAAATCTGAGTGTGGACCTGTGCATATAAACGTACCTTTTTCGGAGCCCTTATATGAAACTACTGAGGAGCTTATATCTGAAGTAAAACCAATTAAAATTCAAACAAATAAGAAGCCTTTTTCCCTTTCTAAACCAACCATTAAAAAATGGCATTCTTCCAAGCGAAAAATGATTTTAGTAGGAGTGAACCCTCCTAATTGTGTTCAAGAAATGTATTTAAAATTGATAGCAGAGGATCCCTCTGTGATTGTACTTACAGAAACAACATCCAATTTACACCATCCGAATTTTTTTGCAAGTATTGATCAATTAATCACGCCTTTAGATGCAACCGATTTTGAGGCATTACAACCTGATTTATTACTCACTTTTGGGGGGATGATTGTGTCTAAAAAAATCAAAACATTTCTACGAACCAATCCCCCTAAAACGCATTGGCATGTAGATGAGATCCAAGCCAATGACACCTTTTTTTGTTTGACTAAACATTTTAAATGTTCAGTTAATACCTTTTTTGAACAACTAAATGCTTCTGTGGATTCATTTTCAGTGAGCACTTATTTTGAAACATGGAATCGTGTCAAAATACGCCGACTCCAAAAACATAAGAAGTATTTAAAGTCAATACCTTTTAGCGATTTTAAGGCTTTTGACCGTGTTTTGAAACAGATTCCTAATAATTATATGTTGCAATCGGGTAACAGTTCTACGATTCGCTATTTGCAGTTGTTTGAACTCAATCCAACCCTAACCGTTTTTTGTAATCGCGGTACGAGTGGTATTGATGGATCTACCAGTACAGCCATTGGTGCGGCTCGAATTTCAAACCAACCAACAGTTTTTATTACTGGAGACTTAAGTTTTTTCTACGATAACAACGCCCTTTGGAATAATTACATTCCTTCAAATTTTCGAATCATCATCATCAATAATAGGGGTGGCGGTATTTTTAGAATTTTACCAGGCAATAAAGACTCTAAAAATTTCAGCACGTTTGTTGAAACCAATCACACTCTTACTGCCGAACCAATCTCAAACCTCCATGGTTTTGAGTATGTGTCTGCAAACACTGTTGAGGAATTAGATTTGGCATTAGATTGTTTTTACAATCAAAGTTCACATCCAAAACTATTAGAAGTGTTTACACCTTCTTCTGAAAATGATCGAATTCTCCTTTCGTATTTTGATTTCATCAAATAACTTTTATAATTTTTTAATGTGACTTTGTTGTGATAGTTGTGTCTTAATTTTTGAAAGGTGTTTATTGCATCTTACGGAATCAAATTTAATATACCTCTATTATGAACGAAAGGGAAAAACTTATTGTAAAGTATGCCAGTGATTTAAAGGAAAAATGTAATTTAAATCCAAATATGGAATTACTTACCAAAGTGACAATTGGTTGTGGTCCATCGATTTATAATTCTGATTCTAGTACGCTGTCGGGGAGTAGTGAGGCTGAACAGAAGACTATTAGAGATAAATTTCTAATTAAAAAATTAGGACTTTTTCCTGAAGACAATTTAGATCAAGGAATTCAGGCTGTGATCGAACAGTACGGTCGCTCAAACCGTCACAAATACCGCGCGGTATTTTATTACTTATTAGTCCTTTATTTTGGAAAAGAATCGGTGTATAAATAGCCCCTTATACACATTCTACGAGAGCACAATTTGTTGTCATGCTTTTTTAATTCTCTCTCTATTATCCGTACCTTTGCGTCATGATACACATAGGAGACTACAATAAGCTTACAATTCTGCGAGATACAGAGCCAGGATTGTTTTTGGGAGATGACGAAGATCAAGAAGTCTTACTAC
>JABAZA010000003.1 GCA_018608725.1 Flavobacteriaceae bacterium | reverse complement strand
CCAATTTTCGAATTGAGAAAACAATACAAAGAAACCTTTAAAGAAAAACACGATGTAGGACTTGGGTTTATGAGTTTCTTTACCCTCGCTGTTGTACGTGCCTTAAAATTATTCCCATCTGTGAATTCTATGATCGATGGAAAAGAAATGATATCCTACGATTTTTGTGATATCAGTATTGCCGTTTCAGGACCAAAAGGACTCATGGTGCCAGTTATTAGAAATGCAGAAAATTTATCGTTCCGTGGGGTAGAAGCAGAGGTCAAACGCCTTGCCATTCGTGCCCGTGAGAGTCAAATCACCGTCGATGAAATGACTGGGGGAACCTTTACCATTTCTAATGGAGGGGTTTTTGGAAGCATGCTTTCAACACCGATTATCAACCCACCACAAAGCGCCATTCTTGGAATGCACAACATTGTAGAACGTCCTGTAGCCATTGATGGGAAGGTAGAAATTCGTCCGATTATGTATGTTGCCTTATCTTATGACCACAGAATTATTGACGGAAGAGAATCGGTTGGATTCTTAGTTGCGGTGAAAGAAGCCTTGGAAAATCCACAAGAATTCTTGATGAATGAAGATGTTAAAAAAGCTTTAGAGCTGTAAACTTAATGGGCTTCAAGCCAATTGACACCCATATCCATTTCCACATCTAAGGGAACGCTTAATGTATAGGCGTTTTCCATTGCTTCTTTGATTAAGGTTTTCATGGTTTCCAGCTCTGGTTTGTAAACATCAAAAACCAGTTCATCATGCACCTGAAGGAGCATTTTGGTTTTAAATCCGCCTTCAGCCAGTTTATTGTAGATGTTTATCATTGCAATTTTAATAATATCTGCCGCACTGCCTTGGATGGGGGCATTCACAGCATTTCGTTCGGCAGCACCTCTTACAATCGCATTTCGAGAGTTGATATCTTTGAGGTAGCGACGTCGGTTTGAAACCGTGGTTACATACCCATTATCTCTTGCAAAATCGACTTGTGAACTTATGTATTTACGAAGTTTTGGATAGGTTTCATAATAGGTTTCAATCAATTCTTTGGCCTCGGTTCTGCTCAAATCGGTTTGGTTGCTCAGTCCAAAAGCAGACACCCCATAAATAATCCCGAAGTTCACCGTTTTGGCATTGCCACGCTGTTCTCTAGTGACCTCTTCCAAAGGCACATTAAACACTTTTGCGGCCGTGGACGCGTGAATGTCTTCACCATTTTTAAAGGCTTCAATCATGGTTTCCTCCTCGCTCATCGCTGCAATAACTCGCAATTCAATTTGAGAATAATCCGCTGCTAAAAGAATGTACTCCTCACTTCTTGGAACAAAAGCCTTTCGGACTTGACGACCGCGTTCGGTTCGGATGGGAATGTTCTGAAGATTGGGGTTGTTACTGCTCAATCGTCCAGTGGCAGCCACCGTTTGCATGTACTCAGTATGAATATGACCAGTACGTTCTAAGACTTGTTCGGGCAGTGCATCGACATAGGTACTTTTTAGTTTGGCAAGTCCTCTATAATCCAATACATTTTGAATAATTTCGTGGTCTTTTGCCAAATAGGACAAGACATCTTCTGCAGTACTGTATTGACCTGTTTTGGTTTTTTTAGGTTTCTCAACCAGTTTTAATTTCTCAAATAGAATAACGCCCAATTGTTTTGGCGATGCGATATTAAAATCTTCTCCCGCAGCTTCATATATTTTTGATTCTAGAGCCGCAATATCAGAATTTAAATCCTCTGAAAGCGACTCTAAAAATGCGACATCCAATTTGATGCCTTCCAATTCCATTGCTGCCAATACTTTTACCAAAGGAATTTCGATATCATTAAATAATCTCAGGGTATCTGCATCGGTCAATTCTTTTTTGAAATGGCTGGCGAGTTGATAGGTAATATCAGCGTCTTCAACAGCATATTCAGTCAGTTTTTCAAGGGGCACATCGCGCATCGAAAGCTGATTCTTCCCTTTTTTTCCAATAAGATCAGTAATCGAAATAGGCGTATAATTCAAGTAAGTTTCAGCGAGCACCTCCATATTATGACGCATATCGGCATTGATCAAATAATGTGCAATCATGGTGTCAAACAAAGGCCCTTTGACCTCCATATTATATTTGTGCAATACTTTTAAATCGTATTTTAAATTTTGCCCAATTTTTTCGATGTGAGTGGCCTCAAAAAACGGTCGAAACAACTCAATCAATTGTTGTGCTTCCTCAAATGATTCTGGAAATGGAATATAAAACCCTTTATGTGCTTCCCAAGAAAATGCAATTCCAACGAGTTCTGCGGTCAGCGGATTGAGTCCTGTTGTTTCGGTATCAAAACAAACTGACGTCTGGCTCATGAGTTGTTTTATAAAAAGTTTTAACCCTAAATCTCCTGAAACACTTTGGTAAAAGTGGGGGACAGAAGTTGCGGTTTCCCTTCCGTAGTTTTGTGTAGCAACAGCGGCTGAAGGATCCTCTCCACCAAACAATGAAAATTGCCCTGCACCTGCTTCAGGTGTTGGATTTGCAGCGGGTTTGGGTGTGGAAGCCTTTGGTTCTGAAGCCTCATTCTCAGGGGGTTTTACAGCAAATGTTTTATTAAAATTATCAATCAAACGTCTGAATTCCAACTCTTGAAAAATGGCACTTACCTTTTCGGTATCTGGGGCACTGAGTTCAAAACTTTTGGCATCAAATTCAACGGGAACATCCAACAGAATAGTGGCTAGTTTTTTAGAAAGGAGTCCCAGCTCGGCATTGGCTTCGATTTTTTCTTTCATTTTCCCTTTCAGCTCGTGCGTATTTGCCAATAAATTTTCCATGCTCCCATATTGAGCAAGTAGTTTTTTGGCTGTTTTATCTCCCACACCAGGAAGTCCTGGAATATTATCAGAAGCATCGCCTTTCATCCCTAAAAAATCAATGACTTGTAGCGGGTCTTCAATTTCAAATTTTTCTTTAATTTCTTCAATACCCCAGGTTTCATAACCCCCTCCAAAAACAGGGCGATACATGAAGATATTCTCACTTACCAGCTGTGCAAAATCTTTGTCAGGTGTGACCATAAAAGTTTTATAGCCTTCTTTTTCGGCTTTTTTAGCAAGTGTTCCAATAATGTCATCCGCTTCAAACCCATCCTTAACAACCGCAGGAATATTCATGGCTTCTAATATTTTATGGATATAAGGAACGGCTAGTTTAATACCTTCTGGAGTTGCATCCCTGTTAGCTTTATACTCCTTAAAAATCTCAACTCGGTCTTTACTGCCACCCTTATCAAAACAAACCGCCAAGTGGTCTGGACGTTCTCTTTTTATGACGTCTAATAATGAGTTGGTAAATCCAAGAATGGCGGAGGTATCCAGCCCTTTGGAATTTATGCGAGGGTTTTTAATAAACGCATAATAGCCTCTAAAGATTAGAGCATAAGCATCGAGAAGGAATAAGCGTTTTTGTTCAGCCATTAGTAGTGTTATTAAGCATCTTTATTAAAATAGTTTGATTGTATTGTTTCGTTGACTCCCTTTTGAAACTTGGTCATACTAAACCATTGGTGGATTGAGTAAGACCCTGTCTGCCCTTTTTTATTGATGGCAATGTAGCCTACTTGAAAATTTTTGTAATTACTATTGGGTTTGTTTACAATTCGTTTGATAGCAATTTCACAGGCTTCTTGAGGTGTTTTGCCTTGACGCATTAATTCGACAATCAAAAAGCTGCCAACGGTTTTTACGACTTCTTCACCAAGACCTGTTGCCACTGCGGCTCCAACTTCATTATCCACAAACAGTCCTGACCCAATAATTGGAGAATCGCCCACGCGTCCATTTAATTTATAAGCCAATCCACTTGTCGTACAAGCCCCCGAAAGGTTTCCAGCTTTATCGATGGCTAGCATCCCAATAGTGTCGTGATTTTCTATGTTAATGAGGGGGCTATACTCACTTTTAATTTTCCAATCTTCCCAGTTTTTTTTAGCAGCTTCAGTCAGTAAGTTTTCTTTTTTAAAACCCTTTTGAAGTGCAAATTTTTCAGCACCACTTCCAGCGAGCATAACGTGTGGCGTGTCTTCCATTACTTTTCGAGCTACAGAGACAGCATGGGTAATATTTTGTAGAAAAACAACCGATCCACAATCGCCCTTTTGATTCATAATACAGGCATCGAGGGTTACATTTCCGTCCTGGTCGGGCAGCCCTCCTTTGCCCACTGATTGTCCTTTTTCATTTTCTTCTTCTACACGACAGCCTTGTTCTACAGCGTCGAGTGCAGTTCCTCCATTTTGTAAAATGTCCCAAGCTTTTGCAGTCGCATTTTTTACGTCCCAAGTGGCAATGACAAGTGGAAGTGAAGTCTCTTCTACAGCCTCAACAACTCCTTTAGAAGCTGAAGTTTCAACACAAGCAGTTAAGCCATTTCCAACCGCTAAACCTATCCCTGTAAGGGAAGCATTTTTTAAAAATTTTCTTCGCTTCATTTTAGTCATTAAGTGAAATCCCTTGGTTTTTTAAGACACTTTTTGTTTTGAACGCATAAAACAACAGATATATAAAACATAAAACGGCAATCCAATACGAAGATTGAATGCTAAAAATATCTGCTAATTTTCCTTGTAAAGGTGGAATAATCGCTCCCCCTAATATCATCATAATTAAGAAAGCAGATCCTTGAGATGTATATTTCCCCAATCCAGAAATACTTAATGTAAAAATACAAGGCCACATAATAGAGCAAAATAAGCCTCCAGAAATTAGGGCATATAATGCGAGTTGACCCGATGCAAAAATTCCGATGAGTACTCCAATAACGCCTAGGGTACTAAAAATCTTTAAGGTTGTAATAGGGTTGTCTTTAGCGAGGAAAAACCCACCAATTTGTATCGTAACACAAATGGCAAACAATCCTATTTCTGTTGAAGTATAGTTCCCATAGTTAACCAATAAAATCACGCCAAAAGCCACATAAGGCACTATAATAAGCAGCCATTTTTTAAGGCCTTTACTCGGATTAAAAACGGTAATAGCACCAACCCAACGGCCAATCATCATACCGCCCCAATACAAGGAAATTAAGGGGGCGATTTCAGCATCATTCATCACTGTTAAACCTAAAGGGTTTAGATTGTTAAGTTTGTCGGCGACTGATTTTAAGAGTTCTCCCAAATTCGATTGAATGGTCACTTCAACTCCTACATAGGTAAAGATCGCAAGCATTCCTAAAACTAACTGTGGGTATTTCATTGCACCCCAACCTTCAGAAGATTTAGAAGCGCGTGTATTGGCAAAAAAGACGCTTAGAACAACTGCAAATAATGAGATTAAAAGCAAGTAAAGACGTTTATTTTCGAGGGCTTCCGTTGGAGCTTCTCCACCAGTATAAGTGTTAAAAATCAAACCAAAACAAACAAAGATTATGACGGTTAATAGGATCAACATGTTTTTAGCTTTATTGGCAGGTTCAAACACTTCATTTGTTTTTGTATTGGGGAGTTTTTTAGAAAAATGAAACAGGGCGGCGGCGGCTAAAAATAAAGCACCGACCCCCAGGTAGAGATATTGAATGGTCGTTAGTTTTATCTCGTTATTAAGAATCATTTGGTTCAGTTCATCTCCTGAAAGTGGAGTGGATCCAAAAATGATGAATGCAATAACAATAGGCCCAATAGTGGTTCCAAAGGAGTTGACCCCTCCAGCGAGGTTCAATCGATGCGAGCCTGTTTCTGGTTCGCCCAACGCAATTGCAAATGGGTTTGCGGCTGTTTGTTGGAGCGAAAACCCAAGACCTACAATAAATAGGGCTAATAATACCAAATAAAACACGGAGGTATCTCCTTGTTGCGATCCGTTTACAAAAGGGTACATTAACAAGGCACCAAGTGCCGAAATTAATAACCCATATACAATACCATTTTTGTATCCCCAATTATTTAGAATGTCTTTTTTTACTGAACTTGAGATTACAAAAAGCAACAGAGCTCCCAAATAATAAGCACCATAAAAGGCAAAATCGACAAGTTGAGATTGAAATTGATCAATACTGAAATAGGTTTTACAAAAGGGGATGAAAACCCCATTAGAGGCCGCAATAAATCCCCAAAAAAAGAAGACGGTTACTAAGGTTGTTAATGCTGAATTGTTGTTTTTTGTGCTCATGTTTTGGTGGTTAGTTAATTGAAATTTCATCTGCAAAAAGCCAGCTTTTACCATCGTGAGGAAATCCTAAATGCCAACTCGGTAAAGTGCCGTATGTTTTTGCAATGAGTTTAATATATTGATATTGATTTTTATTTGTTTTAAATTCAATTGTTTTAATTTCAATTTCATCACTTGGAGAAGGTGGTTCTAGTTCTATGGTATCAATAGGTTGAAAATCAATACCATCTTTAGAGCCGTAACAGACAACCTTTGAAGGATAGAAAATCCAGGACCGTTGATCTCTTAAAAAATTAATACTTACCAAATTTATTGATTTTTGGCGTCCTAAATCAACAATTGCAACTAAATCTTCA